>DJBL01000060.1:12655-24045 GCA_002435595.1 Stenotrophomonas maltophilia | reverse complement strand
CTTCCGATCTCTGAAACGGCGGCCGCCGAGGCCACCACCCCCGCACCGGCACCGGCGTCCTCGCGCCCGACCGGCCCGGAGCCGGTGGCAGGCACCGACTATGTGCTGATCGAAAACGGCCAGCCGTTCCAGCCGGCGGCCGGCAAGATCGAAGTGGCCGAGATCTTCGGTTACGTGTGCCCGGCCTGCGCCGCGTTCCAGCCGCTGATCGGGCCGTGGAAGGCCGGTCTGCCCAGCGACGTGAGCTTTGTCTATGTACCGGCGATGTTTGGCGGCACCTGGGACAACTACGCGCGCGCCTTCTACGCCGCGCAGAGCCTGGGCCTGCAGGAAAAGACCCACGAAGCGATGTACGCGGCCATCCACGCCGACCAGACCCTGAAGGGCGAGCGCGGCCGTGATTCGGTCGAGGAGATCGCCGCCTTCTATGCCAAGCACGGCGCCGATGCCAAGCAGTTCGCCAGCACCATGAGCAGCTTCGCGGTGGGCGCCAAGACCAACGCGGCCAAGAATTTCGCCCAGCGCAGCCAGATCACCGGCACCCCCTCGGTGATCGTCAACGGCAAGTACCTGGTCAAGGGCAAGAGCTTCCCGGACATGCTGCGCATCGCCGATCACCTGATCGCCCGCGAACGCGCCGCCAAGGGCAACTGATCGAGCGTGAACTGGCAACCGTCGTGAATTCCCCCACCACGCGGACCCTGCGCCTGCTGACGGCCAACATCCAGGCCGGCAGCAGTACCCGCCGCTACAGCGACTATGTGACCCGCAGCTGGTCGCATGCGCTGCCGGCCGGGCGCAAGCGCACCAGCCTGGACGCCATCGCCCAGCTTGCCCGCGGCCACGACATCGTCGGGCTGCAGGAAGCCGATCCGGGCAGCCTGCGCTCGGGCTTCACCAACCAGACCCACTATCTGGCCGAGCGCGCCGGCTTCAATTACTGGAGCCACCAGCCCAACCGCCGGATGGGCGGGGTGGCCTCCAGTGCCAACGGTCTGCTCAGCCGGCTGGAGCCGGTGGAAGTGCAGGACCACGCCCTGCCCGGCCGCATCGGCGGGCGTGGCGTGCTGCTGGCCAAGTTCGGCGAGGGCGCGCAGGGCCTGGCCGTCGCGGTGGCGCACCTGTCGTTGGGAACCAACTCGCGGATGTCGCAGCTGGCCTTCATCGCCGACCTGCTCACCGACCACCCCAACGCGGTGCTGATGGGCGATTTCAACTGCCTGGCCGACCGCCCGGAAATGCAGGCGCTGTACCAGAAGACCAACCTGCAACCGCCGGGCTGCGCGGTGCCGACCTTCCCGAGCTGGCGCCCGGACCGGGCGATCGACCACATCCTGCTCAGCACCGGCCTGCAGCAACGCAGCGCCGAGGCGGTCCCGGCCGCGTTTTCCGACCACCTGGCCCTGGCCATGGAGATCGACGTGCCCAGCCACGCGCTGCGCTGACACGTCCACGCAAGGCGGGGCACTGCCCCGCTGCACGACCCACCGCGCACCGTCTGCCGGCCTCGTAAACAGGCCGTCCACAGCCGGTATGCGCTAATGCTCCGGGTCTGCCGTATTCGGCATCGAGAGCATTCCCATTCCATGAGCGCTGTGGAGTCACCTCCCTACGAGGTACGCACGCTTCGACCGGTCTTCCTGCTTGCCGCCACGATCGTGGCGGCATTTGCCATTCTGGTCGCCGCGTTTCCCATCCAGTCCGGCAGCCTGCTGCTGGACGCGCAGACCTGGGCCTCGCGCAACGTCGGCTGGTACTACCTGCTGGCGATGACCGTCTACCTGGTGTTCGTGGTGGGCGTGGCGTTGTCCGGCTATGGCAACGTCAAACTGGGCGCGGACCACGACGAGCCGGAGTTCAGCTATCTGTCCTGGGCCGGGATGCTGTTCGCCGCCGGCATCAGCATCACCCTGTTCTTCTTCTGCGTGTCCGAACCGCTCACCCATTACCTGCTGCCGCCACAGGGCGGCGTGGGCGAAGGCGAGGCCAGCGCACGCCAGGCGATGCAGCTGCTGTTCCTGCACTGGGGCCTGCACGGCTGGGGCGTGTTCGCGCTGGCCGCGATGGCGCTGGCCTACTTCGCCTACCGGCACAACCTGCCGCTGGCGCTGCGCTCGGCGCTGTACCCGCTGATCGGCAAGCGCATCAACGGGCCCATCGGCTACACCGTGGATGCGCTGGGCATCGTGGCCACCGTGTTCGGCCTCGGCGCGGACATGGGCTTTGGCGTGCTCCATCTCAACGCCGGCCTGAACACCTTGTTCCCCGTCCCGCATGCGGCCTGGGTGCAGGTGGGGCTGATCGTACTGATGATGGGCGCAGCCATCACCGTGGCCGTCTCCGGCGTGGAAAAGGGCGTGCGCTGGATGTCCAACATCAACATGCTGCTGGCGATCGGGCTGCTGCTGTTCATGCTGTTCGCCGGCCCTACCCAGTACCTGCTCAATGCGCTCATGCAGAACATGGGCGACTACCTGGGCAACGTGGTCGGCAAGAGTTTCGACGTGTACGCCTACGGCGGCCGCCCGGACTGGCTGGGCAACTGGACGGTGTTCTACTGGGCCTGGTGGATCGGCTGGGCCCCGTTCGTGGGCCTGTTCATCGCGCGCATCTCACGCGGCCGCACCATCCGCGAATTCGTGCTGGGGGTGTTGCTGATCCCGTTGGGGTTCACCCTGGCGTGGCTGTCGATCTTCGGCAACAGCGCGCTGGACCAGATCCTGCACCACGGCCATGCGCACCTGGCGCAGATGGCGGTGGATAACCCGCCGACCGTGCTCTACGCCCTGCTGGAGAGCTATCCGTGGAGCCGGGCGGTGATCGCGGTCACGGTGATCGTCAGCTTCGTGTTCTTCGTCACCTCGGCCGACTCCGGCACGGTGGTGCTGTCCACCCTGTCCTCGCATGGCGGCGCCCCCGAAGACGATGGCCCGCGCTGGCTGCGCGTGTTCTGGGGCGTGATGACCGGCCTGGTCACCGCCGGGCTGTTGCTGGCCGGCAGCATGGATGCGCTCAAGTCGGCGGTGGTGCTGGCCTCGCTGCCGTTCTCGGTGGTGCTGCTGCTGATGATCTGGGGCCTGACCCGCGCCCTGGGCGAGGAATCACAACGCAAGAAGGCCTCGCAGTATTCGCCGATCCCGCTGATCGGGCAGTCGCGGCACCAGCGTGGCTGGCGCCAGCGCATCACCCAGGCCGTGCACTTCCCGGTGCGCGACGAGGTGTACCGGTTCATGGACACCGACGTGAAGCCGGCCATCGAAGCGGTGGCCGCGCAGCTGGGCGAACAGGGCCTGGACGTACAGACGAAGTTCGAGCCCGGCCAGATGGAACTGACCGTGGACCATGGCGAGCAGCAGGTGTTCACCTATCAGGTGATCATGCGCGGCTACCTCACCCCTTCGTTCGCCGCGCAGCGCTTCCGCAACCTGCGCTACTACCGCGCCGAAGTGCACCTCTACGAAGGTGGACAGGACTACGAGCTGTTCGGCTACAGCCGCCAGCAGATCATCAACGACATCATCGACCAGTACGAGCGCCACCTGCAGTTCCTGCATCTGACCCGCTGAGCCCTGGTCCCCCGCTGCAAAGGAGTCATCGCCATGCCCATCTTCCCCGACCAGCTGCTGTACATCGGCGGCCGCTACGTCCCCTCCCGGGGCGGCAAGACCTTCGAGGTCATCAACCCGGCCAACGGCGAGCTGCTCGCCAATGTCCACAGCGCCAACAGCGACGATCTCGACGCGGCGGTGGAGAGCGCCCAGGCCGGCCAGAAAGCGTGGGCCGCGCTGACCACGGTCGAACGCTCGCGCATCCTGCTGCGCGCGGTGGAACTGCTGCGCGAGCGCAACGATGCGCTGGCCGAGCTGGAATCGCGCAACACCGGCAAGGCCCTGAGCGAAACGCTCAGCGTGGACGTGGTCACCGGTGCGGACGTGCTGGAATACTACGCCGGTGTCATGCATGGGCTGGAAGGCAGCCAGGTGCCGCTGCGCGAGAGCAGCTTCTTCTACACCCGCCAGGAACCGCTGGGCGTGGTCGGCGCGATCGGCGCATGGAACTACCCGATCCAGATCGCGCTGTGGAAGGCCGCCCCGGCGCTGGCCGCCGGCAATGCGATGATCTTCAAGCCCAGCGAAGTGACCCCGCTGACCGCGTTGAAGCTGGCGGAAATCTTCACCGAAGCGGGCCTGCCCGATGGCGTGTTCAACGTACTGCCCGGCGACGGCGCCGGCGTCGGCTCGGCACTCACCGAGCACCCGCGGATCGAAAAGATCTCCTTCACCGGTGGCACCGCCACCGGCCGCAAGGTGATGGCCAGCGCCTCCAGCTCCACGCTCAAGGAGGTCACCATGGAGCTGGGCGGCAAGTCGCCGCTGATCATCTGCGACGACGCCGACCTGGACCTGGCCGCCGACGTGGCGATGATGGCCAACTTCTACAGCGCCGGCCAGGTCTGCACCAACGGCACCCGGGTGTTTGTTCCGCGCGCCAAGCTGGCCGCGTTCGAGGCCAAACTGCTGGAACGGGTCAAGCGCATCCGCATCGGCGATCCGCTGGCCAGGGACACCACCTTCGGCCCACTGGTCAGCGCCGCGCACATGCAACGCGTGCTCGAGTACATCGCCAGCGGCAAGGCCGAGGGCGCGCGCCTGGTCTGCGGCGGCGAGCGCCTCACCGAGGGTGCGCTGGGCAAGGGCTGCTACGTGGCACCGACCATCTTCAGCGACTGCCGCGACGACATGCGCATCGTGCGCGAGGAAATCTTCGGGCCGGTGATGAGCCTGCTCGCCTACGAGGATGAAGACGAGGCCGTGCGCCGCGCCAACGATACCGAGTACGGCCTGGCCGCCGGCGTGGTCAGCGCCGACCTGAGCCGCGCGCATCGCCTGATCCACCAGCTGGAGGCCGGCATCTGCTGGGTCAACTGCTGGGGCGAATCGCCGGCGCAGATGCCGGTGGGCGGCTACAAGCACTCCGGCGTGGGCCGCGAGAACGGCCTGGCCACGTTGCGTGCCTACACCCGCACCAAGTCCATCCAGATCGAACTGGACCGCTACGCGTCGGTGTTCTGAACCGGCCTGACAGGAGACCTCCGCGATGAAGCGCGAATACGACTACATCATCATCGGCGCCGGTTCGGCCGGCAACACGCTGGCCGCACGCCTCACCGAAGACGCCGGCGTCAGCGTGCTGCTGCTGGAAGCCGGTGGGCCGGACTACCGCCTGGATTTCCGCACCCAGATGCCGGCGGCGCTGGCCTATCCGCTGCAGGGCCGCCGCTACAACTGGGCCTACGAAACCGAGCCGGAACCGCACATGGACAACCGGCGCATGGAGTGCGGCCGCGGCAAGGGGCTGGGCGGCTCCTCGCTGATCAACGGCATGTGCTACATCCGCGGCAACGCGATGGACTTTGACCAGTGGGCCAGCTTCGACGGGCTCGAGGACTGGAGCTACCACGACGTGCTGCCCTATTTCCGCAAGGCCGAAACCCGCGACATCGGCGCCAACGATTACCACGGCGGCGACGGCCCGGTCAGCGTGGCCACGCCGAAAAACGGCAACAACGTGCTGTTCCACGCGATGGTGGAGGCCGGCGTGCAGGCCGGCTACCCGCGTACCGATGACCTCAACGGCTACCAGCAGGAAGGTTTCGGGCCGATGGACCGCACGGTGACCCCGCGCGGGCGCCGCTCCAGCACCGCGCGCGGTTATCTGGACATGGCCAAGGACCGCGAAGGGCTGGAGATCGTGGTGCACGCCACCACCGACCGCATCCTGTTCGCCGGCAAGCGTGCGGTGGGCGTGCGCTACCTGGCCGGCAACAGCGCCGAGCCGATCGACGCCAGCGCACGCCGGGAGGTACTGCTGTGTGCCGGTGCGATCGCCTCGCCGCAGATCCTGCAGCGCTCCGGCGTGGGTGCGCCGGCATTGCTGGCCGCACTCGGCGTACCGCTGGTGCACGACCTGCCCGGGGTCGGCGAGAACCTGCAGGACCATCTGGAGGTGTACATGCAGTACGCCTGCAAGAAACCGGTCTCGCTGTACCCGGCGCTGCAATGGTGGAACCAGCCGGCGATCGGCGCGGAGTGGCTGTTCAACGGCACCGGGATCGGCGCCAGCAACCAGTTCGAGGCCGGCGGCTTCATCCGCACCCGCGAGGAATTCGACTGGCCCAACATCCAGTACCACTTCCTGCCGGTGGCGATCAATTACAACGGCACCAATGCGGTCAAGGAGCATGGCTTCCAGGCCCACGTCGGCTCGATGCGCACGCCCAGCCGCGGCCGCGTGCATGCGCGCTCGCTGGACCCGCACGCGCATCCCTCGATCCTGTTCAACTACCAGTCCACCGACCAGGACTGGCAGGAGTTCCGCGATGCGATCCGCATCACCCGCGAGATCATCGCCCAGCCGGCGCTGGACGAGTACCGTGGCCGCGAGATCAGCCCCAGTGCCGACTGCAGGACCGACGCCGAGCTGGACGCGTTCGTCCGGGCCCGCGCCGAAACGGCCTATCACCCGTCCTGTTCGTGCGCGATGGGCACCGATGCGATGAGCGTGGTGGATGGCCAGGGCCGCGTGCACGGCATGCAAGGCCTGCGCGTGGTGGACGCCTCGATCATGCCGCGCATCATCACCGGCAACCTCAACGCCACCACCATCATGATCGCCGAGAAGATCGCCGACCGCATCCGCGGCCGCGCGCCGCTGCCGCGCAGCACGGCCGATTACTACGTGGCCGGGGATGCGCCGGCACGGCGCTGACGCCGCCGCGGCAACGGGACGGCCGCCCACCGTTGGTGGGCGGCCGGGTTGACCGGGTCAGGGCACCGGAACGGGCGGTGCCACCCGCCGTGCGGTCAGCGTGCTGCCCACCGACGCCACCACCGTGCAGCCGATCGCCGCCCACTGCAGCGGCGTCAGATGCTCGGCCAGCAGCCCCATCGCCAGCAGCGCGGCCACCGCCGGCTCCATGCTGATCAGGATGCCGAAGGTCTCCTTGGGCAGCCGCTTGAGCGCCATCATCTCCAGCGACATCGGGATCGCACTGGAGACGATCGCCACGCCCAGGCCGAACAGCAGAATCTTCGGCTCCAGCAGCGCCATCCCCGCGTGTGCCACGCCCACCGGCACCACCACCAGCGCCGCCGCGCACAGCCCCAGCGACACCGTGTGCCCGGCCGGCAGATGCCCGGCCCGCTTGCCGAAGATGATGTACAGCGCCCAGCACACCGCTGCGCCCAGCGCGAACATCACCCCGACCGGATCCAGCGGCTGGCCATGCCCAAGCGGCAGCAGCAACAACAACCCGACCAGCGCGCAGCCCACCCAGACGAAATCGACCGGCCGCCGCGAGGACCACATCGCCACGGCCAGCGGCCCGCAGAACTCGATCGCCACCGCGATCCCGAACGGGATCGTGCGCAGCGCCATGTAGAACAGCAGGTTCATCACCCCCAGGGTGATGCCGTAACGGAAGATCGCCCCGGCATCGGCGCGCGAGGTGCTCCAGCGCCACGGCCGGAACACCGCCAGCAGCACCAGCGCCGAAAACCCCACGCGCAGCGCGCTGGTGCCCTGCGCACCGATCAGCGGGAACAGCTGTTTGGCATACGAGGTGCCCACGGCCAGCGAGGTGACCGAGCCAAGCACGGCCAGGGCGGGGAGGAAGCCGGAGAGGCGGGAGGTCGACATCGGCACAGGATATTGCGCCACGGCCGAAGGAGATGCTCAATTGCAGGGGCCTTCCTGCATGTTTCACTCACCATGCCCGCCACGCCCCCTGTCCCCGACAGCTTCGATCGCGCCATCCTGGCGATCCTGCAACGCGACAACGCCACCCCGCAGCGCGAAATCGCCGAGGCGGTCAGCCTGTCGGCACCCGCGGTGCAGCGGCGGATCAAGCGCCTGCAGGACGCCGGCGTCATCCGCGCCAACATCGCCGTGCTCGACCAGGCGCGGCTCGGCCGCCCGTTGACGATCATGGTCGAAGTCCGGGTCGCCAGCGAACAACCGCATCGGCTCGCCCCGTTCCGCCGCCGCGTGCAGGACGACCCCGCCGTGCAGCAGTGCTATGCGATCACCGGCGACGCCGACTTCCTGTTGATCCTCACCGCTGCCTCGATGGAGGAGTACGAAGCGATCAGTGCGCGTCTGTTCGGCAATGACGACAACATCGAGCGCTTCCGTACCGCCGTGGCGCTGAGCACCTTGAAGCGCGGCCTGCACGTCCCGCTGTAGGCCACGGCCCGCGTCGGCATGCGCCTGGCCGGTCATCGGCGTGCGGCGACGCGCTAACCGCGTACCGCCGCCTCGATCCGGGCCACATCGATCCTGCGCATGGTCATCATCGCCTCGAACGCGCGCTTTGCCACGGCCGGGTCCTTGCTGGTCACCGCCTCGGTCAGCACCCTCGGGGTGATCTGCCAGGACAGGCCCCACTTGTCGCGGCACCAGCCACAGGCGCTTTCCTGGCCGCCGTTGCCGACGATCGCATCCCACAGGCGGTCGGTCTCGGCCTGGTCTTCGGTGGCGATCTGGAAGGAGAACGCCTCGCTGTGCCGGAACGCCGGGCCGCCATTGAGCCCGATGCACGGGATCCCGGCCACGGTGAAGTCCACGGTGAGCACATCGCCCTGCTTGCCGGCGGGAAAGTCGCCGGGTGCATGGTGCACGGCGTTGACCGCACTATCGGGGAAGGTCTGGGCGTAGAACGTGGCGGCCTCCAGCGCCGTGCCGTCATACCAGAGGCAGATCGTGTTTTTGGCCAGCATGAGGTGCTCCTGCCGCGCAGCTACGGGGCAACCAGCCTACGACCGCCGGTGTTAATCCGCTGCCGTGCCTGTGCAGGCCTTGCCCCATAAGGGTCTGGCCGGGAAATGCCGAGGCGCGGGGGCGTCGTGCCCGGCCGAATTGCTGATGGCAATGATTCGCATTAACATACTGTGATCCCGTTCGCGCCAGGGAGGCGCTGCGGAGTTCGGTCGCCAACCGTGCGCCGACCCCCACCCCACTGCCAAGCGCCTGGCCACCGACGGACATCGGCCATGTGCGTGCCGCTGCCCTGGATACGCCGATGACCCGTTCTGCCGTAGTGCCGCCCCGTTCCCTGCCCCAACGCCGCCTGTCGCGGGCCCTGTTCGCCGCGTTGTGCACGCTGGCGGCCGCGCCTGTGTTCGCCCAGGACGCCAGCCCGGATGCCACCACCCTGGACAAGGTCGTGGTCAAGGGCGAGCGCGCCGAGGGTTACTCGGTACGCAGGACCTCCGCCGGTACCCGTTTCGACCTGGCCCCGCGCGAGATCCCGCAGTCGGTCAGCATCATCAGCCACCAGCGCATCGAGGACCAGAACCTCGACGACATCATCGACGTGCTGGCCAACACCACCGGCGTGAGCAGCACCCAGTCCGACACCGAGCGCACCGAGTTCTACGCGCGCGGTTTCTACATCGACAGCTACCAGTTCGACGGCCTGCCCACGCAGATGGTGCAGAACTGGAGCTACGGCGATTCCGGCCTGGACCTGGCCCTGTATGACCGCGTGGAAGTGGTACGCGGCGCGACCGGACTGCTCACCGGCGCGGGCAATCCGTCGGCCTCGGTCAACCTGATCCGCAAGCATGCCGACAGCGCCGAACTGACCGGCAACGTGTCGGTCAACGTCGGCAGCTGGGGCCGCACCCGCAGCACCGTGGATGTGACCACCCCGCTGAACGCCAGCGGCTCGGTGCGCGCGCGCGTGATCGGCAGCTACCTGGATACCGAATCGCAGATGGACCGCTACGACCAGCACAAGACGCTGGGCTATGCGGTGATCGACGCCGACCTGACCCCGGACACCCAGCTGAGCGTGGGCTACGACTACCAGCAGAAGCGCGCCAACGGCGCGACTTGGGGCGGCTTCCCGATGCTGTACTCCGACGGCACTCCTACTGCCTATGACGAATCGTTCAATCCGAATCCGGGCTGGACGTATTGGGACACCACCAGCAAGCGCCTTTTCGCCACACTTGAACACGCCTTTGCCAACGACTGGAAGGTGAAGCTTGGCGCCTCGCACGACAAGACAAACGCCAACGACAAGCTGTTTTACCCGGCCTATAACGATTGGGTCACTGGTGCGTCCAACCTGGACAAGAACACGGGCGCAGGGGTGGTCGGGTCAGCAGGCTTCTATAAGACCGAACGCAAAGTCGACGCCGTGGACGGCTACGTGGAAGGCCCATTCCAGCTCTTCGGGCGGGAACACCAGTTCATGGCCGGGCTGAGCTACAACAAGCGAGATTTCGCCAACTATGGTGACTATCAGGGCACGGCGGACAATCCCCGCTGGCAGCCGCTGGTCAGCTACCTGGGATGGACGGGCAACTTCCCGGAGCCGAGCTGGAACCCGCTGACGCTCGCCAGCGAAGGCACCATCACCCAGAAGGCCGGCTATGCCGCCACCCGTCTGTCGCTGGCCGATCCGCTCAAGCTGATCCTAGGCGCGCGCTACACCGACTGGAAGAGCGAAGGCGAAGGCGACGACCGCTCGCACAAGGTCACCACGCCCTACGCCGGCCTGGTGTTCGACATCAACGACACCTACTCCACCTACGCCAGCTACACCGAGATCTTCCAGCCGCAGATCGCGCGCGACCGCAGCAGCAGCTACCTCGACCCGGTCGACGGCAAGAGCTACGAGATCGGCGTCAAAGGGGCGTGGTTCGACAACCGCCTCAATGCCTCGGTGGCCGCCTTCCGCATCGAGCAGGACAACGTGGCGCAGATCACCAGCGAGCCGATCCCCGGCCGTCCGGGCGAGTTCGCCTACATCGCCGCACGTGGCACGGTCAGCCGTGGCTTCGAGCTGGAGCTCAACGGCGAGCTGGCCCCGGGCTGGAATGCCACCTTCGGTGCCTCGCGCTACGTGGCCAAGGACGCCAACGATGCGGACATCAACACCAACCTGCCGCAGACCACCATCAAGCTGTTCACCAGCTACACCCCGCAGTCGCTGAGTGCGCTCACCGTGGGCGGCGGGGCCAACTGGCAGAACCGCATCTACTACCCGGTGCCGGCCTACGGTCGCATCGAGCAGGACGGCTACGCGCTGGTCAGTGCCTTCGTGCGCTACCGCATCTCCCCGGAGTTCAGCGTGCAGGCCAACCTCAACAACCTGCTGGACAAGAAGTACTTCTCGCAGATCAACGGCTACGGCGCCTACGGTGATGGCCGCAACGGCTCGATCACCTTCAACTGGTCGTTCTGACGCGTCAGCGGTCGTATCGCGTCGACAAGAGAGCCGGGCATTGCCCGGCTCTCTGCGTTATGGGGCGGTGGTGGTGGGTTGCAGCCACGCATGGCGTGGCTCTACCCGTTGCCGGGGCGGTGGTGGTGGGTCGCAG
>DJBL01000060.1:0-12432 GCA_002435595.1 Stenotrophomonas maltophilia | reverse complement strand
ATGGCGTGGCTCTACCCGTTGGGTGGGCAAGACGTTTTCCAGCACTCAGCCGTCGCCTGCCGAAATCGGCGCCTACGCCGATGCCATGGCCGACATGTTCTGCGCCTGCCTGCAGGCCCTGGCGCCTGTCGGCACTACGGCCGCGCGCGCAGCAGCGCCAGCCCGAAGCCGATGAAGATCGTGCCGACCACGCGGTCGAACACCTTGCGCAGCCCCGGACGCGCCAGGTAGCCGGCCAGCCCGCGCCCACCGGCCGCATACACCGCGTACCAGAACATCTCCATCAGCGCGAAGGTGCCCACCAGGATGACGAACTGCGGCAGCTGCGGTTGGCCCAGGTCGACGAACTGCGGCAGGAACGCCGAGGCGAACAGCAGCAGCTTCGGGTTGCTGATACCGATGACGAAGCCATCGCGGAACAGGATGCGCCGCCTGCTCGGCGCGATCGCCGCGGTGTTGCCGACATCGATCGGCGCATCGCCGCCGCGCCAGGCCTTGACCCCCAGGTACACCAGGTAGGCCACGCCGGCATAGCGCAGTACGTCGAACACCATCGGCGAGGCCTTGAGCACCGCGCCCAGGCCGGCCGCGGAAATCGACAGCGCCAGCACCAGCGCACTCAGGCAACCGGCCATGGCGGCGATGCTGCGGCGGAAGCCCACGCGCACGCTGCGGGTCATCACGTGCAGCATGTTCGGCCCCGGGGTGCCGCACAGGACGAACACGGTGACGGCGAAGATCCACCAGGTATGCAGGTTCATGGCAACAACACTTGGAAAGGGGAGCCGGCCGCTGGCCGGGCGCCCCATCATGCCTGACCGAAAACGCGCCCGGCCGCCCACAACGCGCAATGGCCGCCACGCGCAACACATTTGACCGTTGTGGCAGCCACCGGGCCTGGCCCGGCGCCGCCGCTCATACCCACCGGGGCGCCGCTTGGGCGCCCCGGTGGCCCTGCACGCTCAACCGACGATCAGAACCGCAGGTCCGCGCGCAGGTACCAGTAGCGCCCGCGCGGGATGTCGTAGGTGGAGGCGTCGTAGCCGTTGAGCGAGCACGACAGGCAGATCGGCGGATCCTTGTCGAACACGTTGTTCAAGCCGGCGCTGAGCTGCAGCCCCTTCATCCAGTCGAACTTGTAGCCCACCTGCATGTCGTGGAAGGTGGTGGCCTTCAGTTCGTTGGTGCCCTCGATCTGGTTGCTGCAGACCGGGAAGGCCACCGCATCGCCGCAGTCTTCGGTGAGCTTGGCGATGTGGCGCACGGTCCAGGACGCGTTCCAGTTGGCCAGGTTCCAGCTCAGGCTGGCGTTGCTGGTCCACTCCGGGATGGAACTGTCGGACACTTCCACGCCCGGCTCCTGCGGCTGGCGCTGGCCGGCCGCGCCGATCGCCTCATAGCGGCCCACGAAGGTGTTCTGCCAGCCCAGCTTGAACTGGCCGGCCGAGGTTTCCGGCAGCGTCCAGAACAGGTCCACGTCCCAGCCGTCGGTCTTGATCGAGCCCAGGTTGGTCAGGCGGTTGTTGAAGCCGCTGACCGCGCCGGTGGAGGCGCGGGTGATGCCGCCGCAGTACAGCGGGTCCAGCGTATCCACGCACAGGTCCAGCTGGGTCTGGGCGTTGATGGCCTGGATGGCGCCTTCGATGGTGTGGCGGTAGAAGGTCACTTCCACATCGAAGCGCTCGGACCAGGAGGCATTGCTGCCGAACCACGGGCTCCACACGAAGCCGGCGCTGAAGCTGCGCGAGCGCTCCGGGTCCAGTTCGCTGTTGCCGCCGGTGGTGACCGAGATCTGCGAGTTGGCCTGCTGGAAGCCGGTCGGCACGCCCAGCGCGGCGCAGTTGGCCGCACTGCCGCGCGGCGGGGTGCCGCCCAGGCCGACCGAGCACGGGTCGAACAACTGCAGGTCGGCACGCGCGGCCGAGCCGTACAGCTCGCCGATGGACGGGGCGCGGAAGCCTTCGGCGTAGGTGGTGCGCAGCACGAAGTCGTTGGTCACCTGCCAGCGCAGGCCGTACTTGGGCACGAACTCGCCGCCGAAGGTGGAGTAGTCCGAGTAGCGCCCGGCCAGGCTGAGATCGAGCTTTTCGCCGATCGCGCTCTTGGCGAAGATCGGGATGCTCAGCTCCAGGTAGGCCTCGCTGACGTCGTAGGAGCCGGAGGTGGGCAGCGACGGCACGCCGTTGTAATGGCCGATCACCGTCAGCGGATCGGGCTGGTAGGAGCCCTCGTACTTGCGGTACTCCAGGCCGGTGGCGAAGGAGACCGGACCGGCCGGCAGGTTGAACAGCTCGCTGCTCAGGTTGGCGGTGACCAGGCTCAGCTCGTTCTGGCTGCGGTCGCGTACCACCGGCTGGATCCAGGCCAGCATCGCCGGGGTGATCGTGCCGGGGCCGCCGAAGATGTTGAGCGGCACGCAGCCGGGCGTGGCCGCGCAGACGGCCGGATCGCCCAGGGCCATGTTGACGTTGAAGATGTTGTAGCTGCCGAAGTTGGTCTGTTCGGCCTTGTTCTTGCTGTACATGCCGTTGACGTCCCAGAACCAGCTGCGGTCGGCCGCTTCGAACTGACCGACCAGCCCGGTGGCGAAGTACTGGGTGTTGACCTCCTGCTCGAACACGCGCGGCCCGCCTTCGACCGGGCGCCGCCCGATCATGATCAGGTTGTCCGAGGAGTCCAGGTCGAAGCCGAACGGGTTGTACGGGTTGAGCGCGGAAATGACGATGTTGTCGGCCAGCGGGTTGCCGGTGGCGCCATCGGGCCCGAAGAACAGCGGCTCGGGGCCGGCCTGGTTGGTGGACTCGCGGCGGTTGCCCAGCGCCTTGATGTACCACTGCAGGTTGTCGGTGATGTCGAAGCGGAACTGGCCGAAGATGCCCTTCCGCTCCGACGGGGTAAGCACCATGTTGTACTCGGCGAAGTTGAAGCGGTCGGCGGTACCGAAGCAGTGGTAACTGTCGGTGCGCGCGCAGCCATCGGCGCCGTTGAAGGTGGGCGAGGTGGCGCCGGTATTGGGGGTGAGGTCGTGGGTGATGCCGGTATTGGGATCGGTGAAGATGAAGCGTCCGGTCGGGGTCGCCGAGCTGCCGAAGGACAGCCCGGTGCCGGGGATCGGGAAGCGTGACTGCTCGCGATCGCGCGCATACACCGCGTCCTGCCGGGTCCAGCTGGCGCCCAGGAACAGGCTGTAGCGGTCACCGCTGGTGCCCCAGGCCAGGTCCACGCCCTTCTGGGTGCCATCGCCCTTGCTGTACTCGCCGTAGTTGAGCGTGACCTGGCCCCCGTCGAACTCGCGGCGGGTGATGATGTTGACCACCCCGGCGATCGCATCGGAGCCATACAGCGAGGAGGCCCCATCCTCGAGCACTTCGATGCGCTCGACGATGGCCAGCGGAATGGTGTTGAGGTCGGTGGCCGCGCCCACGCCGGAGGCGGAGGATTCATTGACCCAGCGGATGCCGTCCACCAGCACCAGTACGCGCTTGGCACCGAGATGGCGCAGGTCGACCTGTGCCGAGCCGGCGCCCACGCCGCTGCCGTCGGGCGGGAAGCCGAAGTTGCCCGAGGAGTTGAATTTGGCGTTGAGCGCCGAGCCCGAGCCGGTGAGCTGCTGCAGCACCTCGCCGATGGAGTTCAGGCCGGTGCGTTCGATCTCGCTGCGGGTCAGCGTCTGGATCGGCACCTGCCCTTCCACTTCGGCGCGCTTGATGCGGGTACCGGTCACTTCGACCCGGTCCAGCTCGGTGGTGGTGCGTGGGGCATCCTGGGCACCGGCGAGTACCGGGGCAGCCAACAACAGGCACAGCGATACGGCGACCGCCAGCGGGCGGTGGTGCAGGTCGTTCATTCGCTCTCTCTCCAAAGGAATGTTGGGCTGGCGCTGCCGCGCCCTCCTCCACGGCAGCGTCTCCTTTGTAAACAAACGGTAAAGCGGTCGTCGTGATGACCGACACTTTTTCACGCCGGCGCGACAAATCCGAACAGGCAACATGCAGGCGCCCCAACGCACGACGCCCCTGCGGGCAGGGGCGTCGTTGGTGCGCTGCAGTGCGGTTGGCCGCCTGCTGGACCAAGGCGATGCGCTGCAGATGGGCGGTGTTGGCGGCGGCGAGGATCCTGGCCATCACCGCGTACTCGGCCGCCGATCGGTGGCGATACGCAGCTCGGGCAGGTTCCCGGCAGGCACGCGCGCCTGCTCCTGCATGCGCGCCTGCAACGCGACCACCGCGACCGCGTGTCCGCTCCAGCTGACCGGGTTGGCCGCGTCCACGCGCAGTTCGATCGGTCCCGGCCGGTCCAGCGGCGGCGCCACCGCAGTGGTCGTCTGCGGGAGAGCGACCGGGATCGGCATCGAAATCATCGGTGCGGTCACGACGAAAGCGCCGACACGCCCCCGCCCTGGCAATGCGTGGATGGGCGCGGTGGGTTTCGTTCATGATCGAGTCGGCTTGCCCTCACCGCCTTTCACCCCGCGCCGGTATGCTTTCGGCATGACTCG
The DNA here is from genome assembly GCA_002435595.1 of Stenotrophomonas maltophilia. Classification (GTDB taxonomy): domain Bacteria; phylum Pseudomonadota; class Gammaproteobacteria; order Xanthomonadales; family Xanthomonadaceae; genus Stenotrophomonas; species Stenotrophomonas maltophilia_AC. Next base: position 7,934 of record DJBL01000060.1, on the reverse strand, counting down.
ACTCCCCCTGTATTTCCTCAGCGCATCCGCCCTGCTGGCCTGTTCCGGGGTCAGCCCGGTGGCCGATGCGCAGAACCTCGACGCGCAGCGCGCGCAGGTCAAAGCCGCCATCGACAACGCCGAGCGCGGCCAGTACGACCCGGCCCAGGCCAGCGCACTGGCCCGGCACCCGCTGGCGGGCTGGCTGGAATACGCCAACCTGCGCCGCAACATCGACACCCTCGGCACCGCGCAGGCGCAGGACTTCCTCAAGCGCTACAACGGCCAGGCCGTGGCCAGCAGTTTCCGCAGCGTGTGGCTGCCGGCACTGGCCCGCCGCCAGGACTGGCCCACCCTGCTGGCCAACTGGGCGCCCACCGACAACGTTGGCCTGCGCTGCGCCCAGCTCAACGCGCGCCAGGCCACCGGCAAGGCCGACGCGCAGTGGACCAGCGAGGCACAGGCGATCTGGCGCAGCACCGGCAAGTCCTTGCCCGATGCCTGCGATGCGGTGTTTGCCGTGCTCGACGCCAGGGGCGGACTGAGCAACGAGCTGCGCTGGGCGCGGATCGACGCGGCCGCCGACGAACAACAGCCGGCGGTGATGCGCAGCGCCGCGCGCGGCCTGCCTGCGGCCGACCTGGCCCTGGCCAATACCTACGCAGCCTTCGTCGACAAGCCCAACACCAGTGCGTTGAACTGGCCGCGCAACGAACGCAGCCGTCGCATCGCCACCGATGGCCTGGCCAAACTGGCCAAGGCCGACCCGACCGCGACCGAACAGCAGTTGCCGCAGTACGCCAACGCGCTCCAGCTCAGCGCCAGCCAGCAGGCCCAGGTGCTGTACCAGGTGGCGCTGTGGACGGTGGCGTCCTACGGCCCCGAATCGGCGCGCCGCCTCAACGCGGTGCCCGATTCGGCCTATGACGAGCGCCTGCACGAATGGCGCGCGCGCGAGGCGATGTCGCGCGGCGACTGGCCACAGGCGCTGGCCGCGATCCGCAAGATGGGCCCCACCCAGCGCAGCGATTCGCGCTGGCGCTATTTCGAGGCGCGCATGCTGGAGAAGACCGGCAGGCGCGGCGACGCCCAGCCGCTGTACCGCGAGGCGGCGCGTGCGGCCACCTTCCACGGCTTCCTGGCCGCCGACCAGCTCGGCCAGTCCACCTACACGCTGTGCCCGTGGGAACCCAACGACAGCGCCCAGGCGCAGGCGGCGGTCGCACGCGATCCGGCGATCATCCGCGCGATGGAGCTGTTCAAGATCGAGCGCAACGGCTGGGCCGTGGCCGAATGGAACGATGCGCTGAGCCGCTACGACACCACCCAGCGCCGCATCGCGGTGGAGGTGGCGCGCGACAATGGCTGGTTCGACCGGGCAGTGTTCTCACTCGGCAAGACCCCGGACGAGCAGCGCCTGTACACGCTGCGCTTCCCGCTGCACCACGACGATGCCATCCGCCGTGAGTCGGCCCGAAACGCGATCGACCCGGCCTGGGTGGCCGCCGAGATCCGCGCCGAGAGCATCTTCAATCCCAAGGCACGTTCGCCGGCCAACGCGATGGGGCTGATGCAGGTCCTGCCGGCCACCGGCGCCAGCGTGGCCAAGTCGATCGGCCTGACCAACTACGGTGGCGCGGCCAGCCTGTACGACCCGGACACCAACATCGCCCTGGGCACCGCCTACCTGCGCCAGTTGATGAACAAGTACGAGGGCCTGCCCTACGTCACCATCGCCGCCTACAACGCCGGCCCCACCCCGACCGCGCGCTGGCAGACCCAGCGCCCCGGCTTCGACCCGGACATCTGGATCGAGACCATCAGCTACAAGGAAACCCGCGAGTACGTGGCGCGCATCCTGGCCTTCAGCGTGATTTACGACTGGCGTTTGAACGGCAACGCACTGCCGGTGACCGATCGCATGAACGGCCGCCTGCAGGCCAAGCGCAAGAACTTCGCCTGCGCGGCCAACGCCGACAAGGGCGGCGACTGAGCCACGCGCCGGCCACTGCACCCCGCTAGGGCCGGCCGTTGGCCGGCGGTTCGCATCGCCCTGGCCCACTGCGGCATCATGGGCGCATGAAGATCTATCTTGTCGGCGGCGCCGTACGCGACCGCCTGTTGCAGCAGACCCCCGGCGACCGCGACTGGGTGGTGGTGGGCGCCACGCAGGCGCAGATGGAAGCGCAGGGCTACAAGGCCGTGGGCCGCGACTTCCCCGTGTTCCTGCATCCGGATACCGGCGAGGAATACGCACTGGCGCGCACCGAGCGCAAATCCGGGCGCGGCTACCGCGGCTTCGTGGTCGATGCCGACACCTCGGTGACCCTGGAAGACGACCTGCTGCGCCGCGACTTCACCATCAACGCGATCGCCTGCGACGAGGCCACCGGTACGCTGGTGGATCCCCATGGCGGCGCACGCGACCTCCAGCAGCGCATCCTGCGCCACGTCGGCCCGGCGTTCGTCGAAGATCCACTGCGTGTCCTGCGTGCGGCCCGCTTCATGGCGCGCTTCGCCCCGCTCGGTTTCACCGTGGCCCCGGAAACCTTGGACCTGATGCGCCAGATCGCCGACAGCGGCGAGCTCGATGCGCTGGTACCCGAGCGGGTGTGGCAGGAACTGCGCCGCGCGCTCACCTGCGCCCAGCCCTCGGCTTTCCTGCGCACCCTGCACGAGGCCGGCGCACTGCGCGCGATCCTGCCGGAACTGGAGGCGCTGTACGGCGTGCCGCAACGCGCCGAATTCCATCCCGAGGTGGATACCGGGGTGCACCAGGAAATGGTCAGCGACATGGCCGCGCGGTTGGCCCCGGGCGACGACCTGATCGGCTTCGCCGCGCTCACCCACGACCTGGGCAAGGGCCTGACGCCGCCGTCGGAATGGCCGCGCCACATCATGCACGAGCAGCGCGGCGTCGCCCCGCTGCGCGCCCTGTGCGACCGCCTGAAGGTGCCGCTGGACCACCGCCAGCTGGCCGAAGCGGTGTGCCGCGATCATCTCAACGTGCACCGCATCGACGAACTGCGCGATGCCACCGTGCTGGAACTGCTGGCCCGGTGCGACGGCTTCCGCCGCCCGGAGCGCATTGCGCAGATCGCGTTGTGCTGCGAGGCCGACAAGCGCGGCCGGCTGGGATTCGAGGACAGCGACTACCCGCAGGGCGCCACGCTCACCCGTCTGCACCAGGCGGCGCTGGCGATCCAGGCGCGCGACCTGGACCTCACCCACCTGAAGGGCCCGGCGGTGGGTGAAGCACTGGCCAGGGCACGTACGCAGGCGATTGCGGCGGTGCGCTGAACGTCTGCACCCGTGTCGGCCCGCACACTGTCGGGCCGGACCGGCCCACCCGATTTCAGCGGGTATCCGCCACCGCAGCCGCCTGTTTGCAGGCCGGCCGCGCAAGCAGCCATTCGCGCGCCGCCGCGGCCGCGTCCTGCCCTGCGCCCACCGTGACGTCGGGCTGCAGGGGGCTGCCGTCGCCTACACCGTTGCGGTCGGCGATCACACTGCCGGTCAACAGCAGCAGACTGCCATCGGGCAGACGCTGCGGGGTATTGGCGGTGGAATAGCCAGCACTGGGCTGGCCGAAGCTGCGCGAGGCTGCCCGACCACGGAACGCCAGCACCGATGCCTCACCGGAACTGGCGGTGCGCGGCCCGAACAGGACCGCCACCGGCGCGCCCGGGTGGCGCAGCGTGTACTGCGTGTTGCGCGATCCGACCACCCCTTTGCCGTCCAGCCAGACCGCACCCTCGCGATACGCCCACGGCTGGCGTTTGTCGGCCAGGAGGAACATGCCCACCGGATCCGCGCCCTTCGCATCGCCCAGCAATGGGCCCATGCCTAACAGCATGGGCCACATGTTGCCGCCGGTGTTGCCGCGCAGGTCGACCACCCAGCCACAGCGGTTGCCATCATCCTGCTCCCGGATGCGCGTCTGCAGCGCGATGGCCGCCTGCTTCCGGGCCTGGTTCTGCACCTCCTGGGACTGGGTCCGGTCGTCCATGTAGGCGCCCACCGTGATCCACCCCAGCCGCGCTGTCGGTCCGCCACTGGCGTCCTCGATCTGCGTGGGCGCAGCCCCCATCGCCGCCTGCGTGGCCTGTGCGCGCCTGGACTGCGCGCTCAATTCGTTGGCCGACGTCCACCGCCCGTGCCCACCGCTGCTGCGCTGGATCACATCGTCCAGCACCCGTCGCGTCTGCGCCGGGTCGCGCGCGGCCGCCAGCTCTGCGCGGGCCTTGGGCCAATCCACGCGGTCGCGATACAACGACTGTTGCTGCAGCAGGTCCAGGATCCGCGCCTGCGCCTCGGCGCTGGGTACGTCCCGTGCGTTTGCAGCGCCACTTGCCGCTGCCAACGCCACCATCAACCACACGCCACGTCCTGCGATCATCGTGCTACATCCCTGTAGTGAAGAAGCTGCAGCTTACCGCTGCACGCGCCAGTCGGAACCGTGCGCCGTTCGCACAACCAGCAATGCCTCACGCCGCACCGCAGCCGCTGCAGACCGGGCAGTGCGCCGGCCCTCAGCGCCCGAAACAGGCTGGCTGCGCCAGCAGCCACGCGCGCCCACTCTCTGCAACGGTGCCTGGGTCGCCTGGGTACGCGAGTGGCAGCAGAACCGACCGGCACGCGATCACGCGTTGCCGCTTCAGCCTGTTGATCGCGTGCGCACTTGCTGGGTATGCTCGGTCCGGGGCGGCTATGGAGGCGCTTCCTTCCAAACCTCGAACTAGTGCCTCCGCTTTCCGCCCCACCTCCTTCCCACGCCCAACAGTCCGCCATGAACCCGATGCTGTTGCGGCGCCGTTCCAAGGTCATTCTCCGTGCCGGTAGTGCGTACCAGTCGCGTGAAGTGGTGGCCACGTTGCAAATGAATCTCCAGGCGCTGGGCTTTGAAATGGCGCCTGCGCTGTGCGAGCGCGTGGCCACGCTGTCGCGGGATGCACTGGAGACCTTCTACACGCAGCTGATCGGCCTGCTGCGCGAGATGCTGGGTGCGCACCGCGCCTATACGCCGTTGTACCCGGATTTCCCGGCGCAGATGATGAATGCCAGCGAGGCCGAGCGCTACTGGAACGCCTGGCTTCACTATCGTGGCCTGCTGGACCAGGTGGGCAGCGCCTCGGCACGCACCGCATTGGCCAAGCTGCCGCGCTGGCGGGTGCTGGAACTGGGCACGCAGGAGGAACTGGACGCGCTGTTCGCCCAGCTGGTGGCCGCGCGCGTGCCCTACTCACCTGAAGACCGCGACGACGTGCGCTGGTATGTGGCCCAGTACCGCGAGCGGGCCTTTGGGCTGCTGCCGGACGCGATCACCTGCAAGGAAAACCTGGCGGTGGTGGTGGCCGCCCTGCTGGCCGACGACGGCGCAGCCGATTCACGCGTGCTTGCGTTGGCGCGCCATGTGCGCACCGCCACCGACGTGCTGCGCATCGCCGTGGCGCTGGATGACGGCGATGTCTCACTGGCCGCGCCGACCCGCTTCGGCCGTTATCCCCGTCCACTGCGGCGCATTCTGCTTGGCTGGCTGGAACGCGTGCCCAATCGACTGGAAGACCTGCAGCGCTGGACGCCGCGCTGGGTGCGGTTGGCCGAACGCCTGCACCCAGGCGAACACGCGGCGCGTTGCCCCGGCGTAGCGGCCGACTTCGCGGCACTGCGCGACGGCCGACGCATGCAGGGCTTCAACGCACAGGTCGAAGGTGCGCTTGGCGCAGGCGATGTCGATGCGGCCCTGGGCCTGCTGCGCACCCGGCCGGGCGAGCTGGCCCGGCGGCTGGATGTGCTGGTCCGGCGTAGCGCGGATCCGCAGGCCATCGTGACCGCCTTCGGCCAGGCCGCGCCGTCGGTCGCTACCGCGGTCCTGCTTCAGGTGATGACCCATTTCCAGCACCGTTCCGCACCGCGACCGCTGCGCGCCTTCCTGCCCAAAGGCGAGGTCGGCAAGCTGTACGCGATTGCCGATACCCTGGCGCCGCTTGATGCCACGCTGTGCGGCGCGCTGGCCGCCTGCTGCGAACAGGCGCTTCTCACCCGCTTTGCGGCACTGCCACCGCTCGGCGCCACCTACATCGATGAGGATCTGCAGCGTTATCTGGTGCCGTTCTCGCAGCGCTCGGCTTCCAAGGCGCTGCGCACGCTGGTGCGCGGCAGCCGTGTGCCGCTACCCGACAGCTCGACCCTGCGTTTTTTCACCTGGTGGCGCAATGGGCGCAGTCGCGTGGACATCGACCTGTCAGCCGCGCTGTTTGGCGAGGATATTGATTACATCGATACCCTGGCCTATTACAACCTGGCCACTTACGGTGCCCACCACAGCGGCGATATCGTGGATGCCCCGCAGGGCGCCAGCGAGTTCATCGATGTGGACATCGCGGCGTGTCGCGCCCGCGGCGTGCGCTGGGTGGTGATGTGCCTGACCAGCTTCAACGGCCAGTCCTACTGCGACCTGCCCGAGTGCTTCGCCGGCTGGATGGCACGCAGCGCGCCAGAATCGGGGGAGATCTACGAGCCGTCCACCGTGATCGATCGTTTCGATCTGGCCTCCAACACAACGTTCTGCCTGCCGATCGCCTTCGACCTCGTCGAACGCCAGGCACTGTGGCTGGACATCGGTCTGTCCAGCTACCCGCGCATGGCCATCAACGTGGCCAACAACCTGGCCGGCGTATCGCTGATGCTACGGGCGGTCTCGTCGCTACCCAGGGCCACCCTGCATACGTTGTTCGACCTGCATGCGCGCGCGCGCGGCCACGTCGTGCGCGATCCCGCTGCTGCGAGGAGCGTGTTCGCCGTTGATCGCGGCATCACCCCCACCGACCTGCCCACCATCACCGCCGACTTCCTGTAAGCGACGCCCACGGGCCGCCCTACCAGTCCAAACGCAACCCGATGTTGCCCTCGATCACCTTGCGCTCCTTCTGCGCACTGCTTTCCAGGTCGCGCGTGTAATCGGCCACCGCAAAGGCACTGACGGTGCTGTTGAAGCGCGCCACCACGCCCACGCCCACTTCCAGTGCACGTGCATCCTGCTGGTTGAGAATGCGGTTGCTGTCGAAATCGATGCGGTCTTCGCCGTCCAGGGTCAGCCAGTAATTGAGCTTGATGTACGGCTGCCAGCCGTTGCCGGCGATGTCGTAGTCGGCGGCCAGGCGCAGGCCGACGCGCCCGGTCCAGGCGTTGTCGTTGTCAAAGCGCACTGCCGACACCGCATCGCCGGCATCATCGACCGAGGTGCGCTGCCAGATCACCTGCACCTGCGGTTCCAGCCACCACGCACTCTGCCCGACGCGCAGCAGCGGCTTGCCCACTTCCAGCGAGGCGGTCGTGCCCTCGCCGCGCACATCGATGCCCAGCCCGCGCAGCGAGGTGGCGTCACCGTCGTAGCGGCTCTGCATCACCACCGCGTCCAGGTAGCCACCGGCACTGCCGGCGCGGGTCCAGTAAAGGCCCACGTGCTTGTCGTCCAGCCGCGTGCGGCCCACCGCCACGTTTTCCCAGCCGATGGCAAAACCGCTCACATTGCCCTGCGCGCGGGTGCGGCCGACAAACACGCCGAACTGGTCGCGGTGACCCTCTGCCGCGTTGGCGTACAGGTCCAGGCCGGCCTGGAGGCCTTGGATGTCGCCGTCGAAGCCTGGCTGCGCATCGCCGTCCCACTGCTGCTGGTGGCTCTGTCCCACCAGCCGCGCCCACGCCGCGCGCACGCCCCCCTGCCCGGCCAGCAGCCGCTGCTCGCCCTGGCGTTCGTGGAAGGTGCCCAGACTGGCCAGGCTGGTTTCGCGCAGCAACGGCGGCACCGCCGAGTACAGGCCGGTCTCGAAGCGGTACAGCGGAATGATGTCCCCCTGGCCGGCGCGGGCACCGGGGGTGGGCGGCAGCGCCAGCGGCCCGGGCACGGCGGCCACGGTGCTGGGCACCGGCGGCGGGGTCGCGATGGTGGGCGG
>DJBL01000021.1:20425-21089 GCA_002435595.1 Stenotrophomonas maltophilia | reverse complement strand
CAGTGCCAGGTGGCCGATACCCTGGCCGGAGCGCCGCCGTTCGACCGCGACACGATTTCTTCCGGGGTGTGGGGCGCCGGACTGACCGCGTTGCGCGATGGCCTGGAGCAGGGGCGCGCGCTGGCGACGATCGTCGCGCAGCGCGGGCCGCAGGTGGCCGACGTGGCCTGGATGAGCGACTGGCTGCCCCAGCGCCTGCTCATCGCCGCGCACGGCGAGCGCCTGCTGCGCTTCCTCAACGGCCCCTACCGCCAGGCGCTCAACCAGGTGCGCAGCGTCAGCAAGGGGCCGCTGCCCAAGACCACGCAGGCACGGCTGGCGCTGCTCGACGATCTCATCGCTGCGCGCCGGGCGCGCCAGGTGCTGGCAAGCATCGATGCGACCGCGCGCGCCGCGTTCGGGTCGGTGTGGCAGGGCGAGCGCACCGACTGGGCGGTGGCCGATGCCATCCTGGCCTGGGTGCAGCACGCCGAACCGGTGGGCGGCATGGACGTGCGCGCGCTGGCCGCCGGGCTGGAAAGCACCGACAGGCTGGCCGAGGCGGCCGGGCAGGCCAGGCAGGCCGGCACCCGGCTGCGGGCTGCGTTGGATGAGGTGGTGCAGGGGCTGCAGGTGGACCTGGGCGAGGCCTTCGGCAGCCCGTCGCTGGAGCAGGTGCCGCTGG
>DJBL01000021.1:0-20167 GCA_002435595.1 Stenotrophomonas maltophilia | reverse complement strand
CGCTGGAGCAGGTGCCGCTGGCGCTGCTGCACCAGACCAGCGCGCGCTGGGCGCATGACGTGGACGGGTTGATGGCCTGGCTGGGGTACGCCGACGTGGCCCGCCGTTGCATCGATGCCGGGCTGCAGGAACCGATGGCCCTGGCCGCTGGCAGCGGTCAGGACGCGCCCACCGCGCAGGCGCTGTTCCGCTGCGCGTTCCACCTGCAGATGCTGACGCTGGCCACCGGGGCGTACCCGGAACTGGCGGCCTTTGATGGCCGCCGGCATGAAGCGCTGGTCGCCCGGTTCCGCCACTGGGATCGCCAGCGCTTGGCGTTGGCCCAGATCGAGGCGGCGCAGGCGCACCATGCCGGCCTGCCGCGCGGCACCGCCGGTGGCGTAGGTGCGCTGGGCACGCTGCGCAGCGAGATCGCGCGCAAGCGCAACCACATGGCGCTGCGGCGCCTGTTCCGCCTGTGCGCTTCGCCGATCCAGACCATCAAACCGGTGTTCATGATGAGCCCGTTGTCGGTGGCCCAGTTCCTGGAGCCCGGCGCCATCGAGTTCGACCTGCTGGTCATCGACGAAGCCAGCCAGGTCGAGCCGGTGGATGCGCTGGGCGCGATCGCGCGCTGCCGGCAGATCGTGGTGGTGGGCGATGACAAGCAGCTGCCACCGAGCGCGTTCTTCGCCCGCCTGACCGGTGGCGAGGAGGTCGATCAGGAGGAGACGGGGGCGCAGGCGCGGGACCTGGAAAGCGTGCTGTCGCTGTGTGCGGCCAAGGGACTTTCGCAGCGCATGCTGCAGTGGCACTACCGCAGCCGCCACGAGTCGCTGATCGCCGTGTCCAACAAGGAATTCTACGAGGGCAAGCTGTTCATCGTGCCCAGCCCGGACCGGCAGCGTACCCAGTCGGGGCTGCGCTTCCACTACCTGCCGCACGGTCGTTTCGATCGCGGCAACAGTTACCGCAATGCGGTCGAGGCCGAGGCCATCGCCCGCGCCGTGGTCGAGCATGCCCGGCATAGTCCCCAGCTCACCCTCGGGGTGGGCGCGATGTCGGTGCGCCAGCGCCAGGCGATCAGCGACGAACTGGAGCTGGCCCGCCGCCAGCATCCGGAACTGGAGCAGTTCATCGCCCGGCATCCGCACGAGCCGTTCTTCGTCAAGAACCTGGAGAACATCCAGGGCGACGAGCGCGATGTGATCCTGATTTCCATCGGCTACGGGCGCGCCAAGGGCGATGACAGGCTGTACCAGAACTTTGGTCCGCTCAACGCCGATGGCGGCCACCGCCGGCTCAACGTGCTGATCACCCGGGCCCGGCTGCGCTGCGAAGTGTTCTCCAGCATCACCGCCGACGATATCCGCGTGGACGAGCGCTCCCGGCAGGGCGTGGCAGCGCTGAAAACCTTCCTCCAGTATGCCCAGCACGGCGACCTGGGCGTGCCGCAGCAGGTGGGCCGCAGCGCCGGCTCGCCGTTCGAGCAGGCCGTGCAGGCGGCCCTGGCCCCGCACGGACTGCAGGTGGACAGCCCGGTGGGCGTGGCCGGCTTCTTCATCGACCTGGCCGTGGTCGATCCGCAGTCAACGGGGCGCTATCTGCTGGGCATCGAGTGCGACGGCGCCACCTACCACGCCGCGCCGTCGGCTCGCGACCGCGACCGCCTGCGCCAGGAAATCCTGGAGGCGCATGGATGGGCGATCCACCGGATCTGGAGTACCGATTGGTTCCAGCGGCCGGAGGAGGAACTGCAGCGGCTGCTGCAGGCGGTGGACGCTGCGCGCGCGCGGCTGGCGCCTGACATGGCGGTGGCCGAACCTGCCGCGCCGATGGCGGTCCCCAGTCTGCTGTCGCGGGTGGCGGTGGATGACACGCAGGCATCGTCGACGCTCGGCGACGGGCCTGCCTACGCCCAGGCAGCGTTCGTGCCGGAGCATGTGGCGCTGGCCCCGCACGAGGTTCCGCTGGCCAGTATGGCGGCCACGGTGCGCAGGATCGTGGACATCGAGGGCCCCATCCACGAAGAAGAAATCATCGCCCGGGTGCGCGATCTGTGGCAGTTGCAGCGGGCGGGCGCGCGCATCCAGGCGGCGGTGCAGCTGGCCCTGCACCAGGCCGGGCGCGAGGCCGCGCTCGAATGCGAAGAAGGCTTCTACGCGGTGAGCGGCGCGCCCGTTGCCGTGCGCAACCGCGCGCTGGCCGCATCACGTACGCTGCGCAGGGTGGAGCTGCTGCCGCCGCAGGAGGTGCGCCAGGCGCTGCTGGAGCTGATCGGCGAGGCGCATGGGGCGCGCGCCGAGGAAGTGGCGATCCCGGTGGCGCGGATGCTGGGCTTCCAGGGCACCAGCCAGGCACTGCGCGAGCGCATCCAGGGCCAGGTAGACACCTTGCTGGCGCGCGGGCGGCTGGTGGATCGTGACGGCGTGCTGCACCGGGTCGAACAAACGGCCGCGCCGACCCAGGCCTAGCGGGCAGGGCCGCCGACGCCTGCGTGGCGGGGCCCTGGGTGCGCTCAGCCTTGGCCCACGCCCGGCTCATGCAACGGGCAGCCGTTGAACTGCGAGCGGAACCGACGCGAGGCGGCCATGACCACGCGTCGGGCACGGTTGAGGCTGCCCAGCGGGCGGTGTGCGGCCAGCGCGTGCCACGGTGCGAAGGCCAGGGCATCTTCAGCGGCTTCGGCGTCCTCGCTCCAGGATCGCTGTGCCTGCACCGCCAGCCGCCCCACCGCGACGAACGGACTGAGCGCTTCCGGCCAGGGCACCGATGCATCCTCGATCGGCATGCGTTCCACATCGCGGCACAGCTGCACGCGAAGCTCCCATTCCACCGGCGCGGAAAGCTGCGAGAAGAACGCCGCGACCGCCTCGCGTTGCGCATCCGCGCCCGACGGCAGGGCCTGCCCGGTCAGCGCCAACAGCGCCGGCGATACCGGCACCCACGAAAACTTGGCCATGTACGGCCCGTACAGGAACGGCACCTGGGTGAAGTAGGTTTCGCCCAGCGGGTGGTGCCGCGGTTCGCCGCCCAGCGCCTTCAAGGTGGCGCTCTCCCCGCCGACGGCTTCCAGTGCCGCTTCGGCGCCGCGCAGCGTGGCCGACAGCACCTGCTTGGTGCGCGGCATGCGCTCGGTGGTGGCGGCCAGCAGTCTGGCCGAGCGCAGAAAGCCCTGCACCCCCGGCGTACTGAATGCCGGCCCGTTGACCATCAGGAAATCCTGGCTGTGCCGTTCCTCGCCGCCGTCCACACGCGGGCCGTGCACGCCCAGGATCTTCACCGCCATCGCGCGCGGTGTGGACACATTGTCCGGCAACTGCTCGGCCGGCGGCGATGAGAGCCGCACCAGGGCATCGTAGGCCCCGGCGCGGGTAAACAAGCCGTGGGCCAGTTCGGCGGGAAGATCAGGCAGGACCTGGAAGCGACCGCGCAGCAGCGCATGCCCCTTGGCATGCACCGCACGGTGCGCATGGCCCTCGTGCTCGGCCACGGTGCTGGCCATGTCGGTGAACAGCGTGGCCAGCGCGGCGATGGTGGCTTCTTCGTCCGGCTCGCGCTGTTCCAGCGCGGGCGAGTAGGCAACAGCGGGCGCAAAGGCGGTCATGGCGGCAGCATCCAGGGCATCAAGGGAGGTGCCGGTCGTGGCACCGGGCTACCTTGGGCGCGGCCGCGTGCAAAGCCGGTGCACGCCACATGGTCGGCGCGCGAAGGCCGCCGTCCGTTGCGGCCTGGCCATGCCCGTTCTCACCACTCCAGCGTGTCGAAGAAGTCTTCAGCCGCCCCGGCGTCGCCCAGCACCTGCGCCACGGCCTGCAGCGCGGCGGCGCGATGCTCCGGGCGCAGCTCGCCGTCCTCGTCTTCCAGGTCCTCCTCGGCGTCCAGGTACACCGTGCCCACGGCGGCGAGGGCGGCCAGGAAGGTGTCCAGGTCCGGAGCCAGTGGCGCTGCGTCCCACGTGCCACCGCCATGCCGGGCGAACAGGACCTGGCCACTGTCGGCGTCGAAGATGAAGGGGTCGGCATTCTGGTCGGCGATCACCAGCCAGTGCCCCGGCCAGTCCTGCAGACGCTCGCCACTGTCGCCCTGCCATCGGTACCCGGCCTGTCGCGACCACAGCCGATGCAGCGGCGCAAACGACACGCCCACCCCGGGCACGTCGATGCCCACCGGCCCGACGTGGGCATGCAGGGTCTCGCCCCAGGGTCCGATCTGCTGGTAGAACGCGGCCACCGCCGGCGGCAGGGGCATGTCGCCTTGCCACGGGTCGGCAGGCTGCGGGCGCAGCGGCCCGAAGCGGGAAAAGGCAGCGTGCAATGGGTGCATGACGGGCATCGATCCAAGGCGGGGAGCGCCAGCCTAGCGGCCCGCGAACGACCGCACAAACGGTCTGCACCGTGCCGGCGTGCGTGTCCTTCACTGGCGCTGGCTATCATGCACGCTGGTGGATTTTTCCGGGCGGTCGTCGTGTCGGTAGCGCTGGTGTGGTTTCGTCGTGATCTTCGCCTGCAGGACAACCCGGCCCTGCAGGCCGCGCTGGATGCCGGCCACGTGCCGGTGCCGGTGTACATCCATGCGCCGCACGAGGAGGGCGACTGGGCGCCTGGCGACGCCTCCAACGCGTGGCTGCACCGCTCGCTGGCCGCACTGGACGCCGACCTGCGTGCGCGGGGCTCGGCGCTGGTGCTGTGTCACGGCGACAGCCAGGCCGAACTGGAACGGCTGATCGCGCAGACCGGTGCGGTGGCGGTGCACTGGAACCGCAAGTACGAGCCGGCCACCCAGCCGCGCGACGCACGGATCAAGCGCGAGCTGCGCGAGCAGGGCATCGACGCGTGCAGCCACAACGGCAGCCTGCTGCTCGAGCCCTGGGACGTGGCCACCCTGCAGGGCGGTCCGTACAAGGTGTTCACCCCGTACTGGCGCAATGCGCTCACCCGCCTGCAGCCCCCGCTGCCGCGCGCGGCACCGCCGGCGTTGCCCCGGCACGACGTGCACGGCGTGGCCCTGCAGACGCTCGGCCTGGCCGCCACGCTGCCGTGGGATGCGCAGTTCTGGCCGCACTGGCAGCCGGGCGAAGCCGGCGCGCACGAGGCGCTGGCGGTCTTCATCGACGGCGCGCTCAACGGCTACCGCCAGCAGCGCGACCTGCCCGATCGCGTGGGCACCTCGCTGCTGTCCCCGCACCTGCATTTTGGCGAGATCGCGCCGTGGCAGATCGTGCAGCGCCTGCAGGGCGAGCGCAGCGCCAGCCGCGATGCCGACATCGACGGCTACATCCGCGAACTGGGCTGGCGCGAATTCTCCTATCACCTGCTGCATCACTTCCCGCAGACCACCGCGCACAACCTCAACCCGCGCTTCGATGGCTTCACCTGGGCCGCGCCCAACCCGGCCCAGCTGCAGGCATGGCAGCAGGGGCGCACCGGCATCCCGATCATCGATGCGGGCATGCGCGAGCTGTGGGCCACCGGTTACATGCACAACCGGGTACGGATGCTGGTGGCCAGCTTCCTGTGCAAGCACCTGCGCCAGCACTGGCTGGAAGGCGCGCGCTGGTTCTGGGACACCCTGGTGGATGCCGACCTGGCCAACAACACCATGGGCTGGCAGTGGGTGGCCGGTACCGGCGCCGATGCCGCACCGTACTTCCGTATCTTCAACCCGGTCACCCAGTCGGAGAAGTTCGACCCGCAGGCGCGCTACATCACCCGCTGGGTGCCGGAACTGGCGGGCTTGCCGCTGAAGGCCCGGTTCGCCCCCTGGCAACACCCCCAGCTGCTGGCCGCGCATGCCCCGGGGTATCCGACGCTGCCGCTGGTGGACCTGGCCGCCGGGCGGGATGCGGCATTGGCCGCCTATCGGCGCACCGGCGGCGCGTAACGCCGCCGTCGCCGGTTCGGCCCGGCAACCTGAACGCGGAGAAGACGGGCAAGCGGGTCATCATGTCGGCATCGCGTTGGGCTGTTTATCCTCTGGGCGCTCGCAAGCCGGTTGTCCGGTAACCAAGGAGAACACCATGATCCGATCCGCACCCCGTAACGTGGCCCTGGCCCTGCTGACCGCCGCCGCCCTGTCGGCCTGCGCCACCGGTGGCTCGTACGTCCAGTCCGACCCGTACGGCAATCCGACCCAGCAGCAGAACAAGACCGGCCGCAATGCACTGATCGGTACCGCCGTGGGTGTGGCCGCCGGCCTGCTGAGTGGCAACAGCGCCACCGAGCGCCGCCAGCACGCGATGATCGGCGCCGGTATCGGTGCGCTCAGCGGTGCGGCGATCGGCCAGTACCAGGACCGCCAGGAGCGCGCCCTGCGCGAACGTACCGCCAACACCGGCATCGACGTATCGCGCGATGGCGACAACCTCACCCTGAACCTGCCGGACGGCATCACCTTCGACTTCGGCAAGTCCACCCTCAAGCCGCAGTTCTACGGCTCGCTCAACGGCGTGGCCAGCACCCTGGCCGAGTACAACCAGACCATGATCGAGGTGGTCGGCCATACCGACAGCGTCGGCGGCGATGCGGTCAACAACCGCCTGTCCAAGGAGCGCGCCGACTCGGTCGCCGCCTACCTCAGCGCGCAGGGCGTGCAGAGCGCACGCATCGAAACCCTGGGCGCCGGCAAGGCCTATCCGATCGCCGACAACAGCACCGAGGCTGGCCGCGCGCAGAACCGCCGCGTGGAAATCCGCGTGATTCCGCTGCGTCAGTAACGCGCAGCGTTACGGCTCCGGCCGCCGGCCGGAGCAAAAATGCCGCCCTGCAGGCGGCATTTTTTGCAGGTACCGGCCGTTGGCCGGTACGCCATGAAACGCCCGCCCATTCGCGGGCCCGTGCCGACCAACGGTCGGCACCTGCCGGCGGTGGCGGATGCCGGCCGCTGGTCAATTCACCCTGCGCGGGCCCTGCGCATTCCTCACCAGTCGTACTGCACCTGCAGCCGTGCGTAACGCGGCGTGGTGTTGTAACGCGCCTTGCCGTAGTTGAAGTAATCGGTGACGGTTCCGGCGGCGTTGACGTCGTAGCGCGTCTCGTACACCTGGACCGGCTTGACCGAGTTGAACAGGTTGAGCACCGACAACTGCACGCTCAGCCCCGGCAGCGCGGCGGGCGAATAGACCACGTTGGGGTTGAACGTGGCCGTCCACGGCGTGCGGCCACTGCTGCCCACCCGGGAGATGTCGTCCTCGCCGACGTTGCAGGTGTGGAACACGCCGCGGTAGCCGAACTCGGTATTGAACGTGCCGTTGCCGCCGCCCAGGCAGCTGATCGGCGTGCCCGACTGCACCAGCAGGTTGGCACCAAGCTGCCACTCCGGGCTCAACTGGTAGCTGCCGAACAGCTTGAGGCTGTGCCGGCGATCGTTGAACAGGTAGCCGTCGGCGCCGTAGGACAGTTCGCGGAAGTCGAAGTCCGAGGTGGTCCCGGTATCGTCCTGGCCGTTGGTGCTCTTGACCAGGCCCTCGTAGTTGCCGTGCAACTTCGCCCAGGTGTAGCTGGCGCTCGCATACCAGCGTTCGGTGCGCTTGTCCGCCGAGAGGGTCAGGGCGGTGTAGCGGCGCTTGGCCTTCGGCCCCAGTTCCTGGCCCGGTACGCGGACGCTGTCCGGGGTACCGTCGCCATCCACGTCGATGTCCAGCACCAGGTCGCTGCCCGGGTTGTACAGCCAGCAGCCGGGCAGGCCGCTGGGCACCTCCCATTCGCTGTCCCAGTGCGAGACGTCGTAACCGGCCGCCTTGGCGGCGTTGTACAACGCGCGCGCATCGCAGGTGTCATCGATCACCTGGTTGATCCGGCGCAGGGTCAGCTTGGCCCCCAGGGTCCACCCATCCACCCAGTGGGTGTCCGAGCGCAACTGGCGCTGGTAGCCGAGGATCAGCTCGTCCTGGGTGTAGGGCTTGAGGCCCTTCGAGGCGACCGCGCGCGGGTTGGGCGTGCTGCCATCGGCCCCGTTGACAACCGCATCGGCGCTGCCATCGCGGTAAGCGCCGGTAATGTTGGGCTTGCCGGTCACCGGGTCGTAGCCGTCGTAGGTGAAGTAGTCCATCGTGTAGTACGACGCGGTGGCCGCGCGCAGGGCAACGTTGGCGGCGATCGGCAGCGAGTAGCGGCCCAGCGAGGCATACAGCTTGCTGTCGCCCTCCCCGGTGGGGTCCCACGACACGCCCAGTCGCGGCTGCCAGATGTTGTCCTGCTTGACGAAGGTGGCCCCGCTGCCGTTGCGGTTGTCGAAGGAGTCGTTGCGCAACCCGGCGTACAGCATCAGCCGGTCGGTCACCTGCCAGTGGTCTTCCAGGTACCAGGAGGCCTGCTTGACGCCGATCGCACCGCCGGTGCGGAAGTTGATGCGCTGGGCGTAGTTGGCGTAGAGGTTCCAGTACGCTCCGCTGGAGTACGCCGTGCCCTGCACGGAGGTCCAGTCTTCGCTGCTGTAGCCGGCGCCCAGCTGGTGGTTGCCCACCTGCCAGACCAGATCGGCCTGGGTGCTGCGCCGCTCGTCGCTGCCGCTGCGCAGACCCAGCTGGCTGGCGACCGCGCAACCGACCTGCTTGCCCAGGACGCGGTCGATCACGTACGGGCAGTCACCGTCGGCGGCATTGATATCGCCATCGTAGTCGCCGCGCCGGCCATCGGGGCTGAGGGTGTACTCGCCGTTGTGGTTGCGCATGCGGCCGTGCTGCACGCTGGCGGTCAGGTCGTCGGTGAGCTGGCTGGTCCACTTGAACACATGGGTGGTGCCGCCCGCGCGGCCTTCCCGGCGCCCGCGATTGTCGCCCCGGGCCGGCTCGGCATCGGGCTGGGCGCTGCTGTAGTCCGCATCGTAGTAGTCGTAGTGGTAGCGCCGGCGGTTGTCCAGGCCGGTGTACTCCAGGTGGTTCTGGTCGTTGAGGTACCAGTCCAGCTTCAGCAGCCAATAGGGATCGCGCGAACGGTAATCCTGCGCCGACGCCGACAGCGAGGTAGGTGCCACCGGCGTGTCCGGATCGGCGGCGGCGCGCGGGCCGCTGGCGGTGCGCCCGGCGAAGGACGTGCTGTCCGAGCACGTCAGGCTGCCGAGCGCGAACACGAACAGCGTGTCTTCGATCAGCGGGCCGCCCACCCACGCGCTGGCTACGTCATCGGAGCGGCTGTTGCGATCGTACGAGCGCAGGATGCTGCCATCGCTGCGCAGGGTGTCCGGTGCATTCTCGCGCAGCACGTCCGGCGTGGTGGTCCAGCTGAAGCCGCCTTTCCAGGTGTTGGTACCGCGCTTGACGTTGACGCTGGTGACCCCGCCGGTGGAGAACCCGTAGCGCGCACCGTAGCCACCGGTCTGGACATCCAGCTGGTCGATGGCCTGGAACGGCACCTCGGCAAAGGACAGGCTGTCGAACAGGTTGGTGACGTTGAAGCCGTTGATGTAGTAGCTGTTCTCCGCCGCCGAGGCACCGCCGAACGACGCAGGGCCAAAGAAGCTGCTGCTGGCCACCGTGCCCGGGGTAAGCAGCGAGATGCTGGTGATATCGCGCGCGACAGGCAGTGCGTTGAGCTGTTCGGCGGTGAAGGTGGTGCGTGTTTCCACGCTGCCCAGATCGATCGGTGCCACGCCACTGGCGCGCACGTTGACCGCATCCAGCGTGGCCGCCCTGGCGAAATCGGCCTGGGCGGTCTGACCGGCCACCACCGTCACCTGACGCTGTTCGGTGCTGCCATCGGCGCGGGTGATGCGGACCTCGTACGGGCCGGTGGCCAGCGCGGGCAGACGGAAGCGGCCGTCCGGCTGGATCCGCGCCTCGCGCGAGGTGCCGGCGTCCACGTGCCGGATCTGGACGCTGCCACCGGCCGCATCCGGCGCGTGGCCGAGGATGTCGCCCACCGTGCTCTGGGCCAGTACGGGAAGTGGCGCCAGCATCGCCGCCAGCAGCAGGCACAGGGTGGTCTTGCGCGGCTGGATGCTGCGCGCGCGGAACGGATACTGCATCGGGTCACCTCCAGTACGCCTGGCCGGGCTGGCCAGGTCGAGTGGGGCGGACCCTAACGCTGCGTAGACAGCAGAGGTGGGTAATGGTTCGCGAGGATGGCGCGCACTGTGACGTAGTTGGGCAAACCTTCCATTGGGCTGACGCAAGCCGTGATGCACGTCGCGCTCAGCGCACGCGCATCAATGCGATGGATGCGCGATGCAAGCATGCCGGTTACGACAATCCGCGCGCATTGGGCTGGATACGACAACGCCGCCCGCAGGCGGCGTCACGTAAGGGTGGCTGTCCTTCCACCGGGCGGTGGATGCGGCCGCCTCAGTTGGCTGTCACCGTCTCCAGGATCCGCTTGCCGGTGGCCTGCAGTTCTTCCTCGGCCTGCGCACTCTTCTGCTTGGCGAACTTCGCGTTCGGGCACTGCGCCAGCATGTAGTTGGCGTCGAAGTCGAGCTTGGCCACCAGGAAATCGACGAACGCGCGCACCTTCGGCGAGACCAGGCGGCCGCCGGCGAACACCGCGTTGAAGTCCACTTCAGGCCCGGTCCAGCCGGCGAGCACGCGCCGCACCATGCCCGATTCCACGAATGGCTTTGCCATCACATCGCCGGTGAGCAGCAGCCCTTCGCCGCAGACCAGCGCGCCGTTCAACGCCGACGGATCATTGGCCACCAGCAGCGGGTTGACCGGGAAGTCGCGCAGGTCGCCGCCGTTTTCGCCCAACTGCCAGAAGAACCGGTTGTTGTTGATGTTGCGCGCCTTGCGCATGGCCAGGATGCGGTGGAACTGCAGCTCGTCCGGGTGCAGCGGCTCGCCGTAGCGCTCGATGTAGGCCGGGCTGGCGAACACCTGCGTGCGCAGGCTGCCCAGCTTGCGCGCGACCAGGTTGGAGTCGGGCAGGGTGCCCACGCGCAGGGCCAGGTCGGCTTCGCCGGCGATCAGGTCCAGCTTCTCGTTGCCCAGGTGCATGTCCAGCTGGATTTCCGGGTACTGCGCATGGAACTCGCCCAGCAGCGGCGCGATCCAGGTAATGCCGATCGAGTAGGGCACGGTGAAGCGCAGCCAGCCACGCGGGCCGGACTGCAACTGGTTGACCGCACCTTCGGCTTCTTCCAGTTCGCGTGCGATGCGCTGGCAATGCTCGTGGTAGACCGAGCCGGCCTCGGTCAGGCCCAGCCGGCGGGTGGTCCGGTGCAGCAGGCGCGCGCCCAGGCGCGTCTCCAGTTCCTGCACCTTGCGGCTGACCGTGGTCTTGGGCAGCCCGAGCGCGGTCGCGGCGGCGATGAAGCTGCCTTGCTCGACCACCTTGACGAAGATCAGCGTGTCGTTGAGATCGTGTGCCATGACGGATCCGAAGTCGGGGGAGGGGATAGGGTGCCCGAAAGATTGTGCCGGGTACGGGACGATTATTCCCCTTAATCCGGACTAATCAAGGGGGAGTTTGGGGGCTAATCTGGCGCCATTCCCGAAATGAAGGACGACAACCATGTGGTTGCGGAACATTCTTGGCCGCGTGCTCGGCGGCCGCACGACCCCGCTGGAGCTGGCCATGACCGTCGAGAAGCGCCCCTCGGCGTTCTCCCACAAGGCTTTCCGCGAGTTCACCCCGCCCGCCAACCTGCAGCGGGGCGGTAGCCTGCGGCTGGGCGCCCGCCATCTGGACCGACTGGGTCGAATTGGGATTATCCCGGCGGCGGGAGTGAAAGTCCCATGAGTGGGATGCTGGCCCCCGAGGTCCTGGTCCTGGGCGGCACCGGCAGTGTCGGCCAGGGCATCGTGGCTGCGCTGCTGGAGGCCGGCAGCCCGGTCCTGGTGGTCGGCCGCGACCCCGGTCGGCTGGCAGCCCTGCAGGAACAGTTTGCCGACGAGCCCGGTCTGGAGACCCTGCTCGGCTCGCTCGGCGATGACGGCTCGGCGCAGGCGCTGGCCGAGCGCCTGGCACAACGCCGGCGCCCGCTGGCGGCGGTGGTCGATGCAATGGGCGGCCCCTACAACCGCGGCCGGGTCACCGATCGCAGCGGCGATGCACTGCTGCAGGCCCTGCAGGCCGACGTGATGCCGCACGTACATGCCGGGCGCCACCTGCTGCCGCTGCTGCGCGGCGGTGGCCCGGCCCGCCGCTATGTGCTGATCGGCGGCCCGGCCGGCTTCAAGCCGTGGGCCGGCCACGGCGAGTCGTCCATCACCATGTCCACCACGCGCATGTACGCGCAGGTGCTGCACCAGGAAGCGCAGGCGCTGGGCGTGCGCGCGCAGATGCTGGAGGTGTGCAACCCGGTGTGCACGCCCACCAATGCGGCCAATGCCTGCATCGAGTGGCCGAGCGCGCTGCTGGTCGGGCGCCGGCTGGTCTCCCTGCTCGATACCTGTACCGACAACCGCGCGATCGTACGTTGCGATGCGCGCGATGCCGAACTGCCGCGTGGCCTGCTGCACCAGGATTGGCCTCCCCCGATGTCACGCGATACCGCCGGCACCGCTTGACCTTGACCTAGGTTCAGGTCCCAGGATGCGCCACCCACGTTCGGCCTTCCCCCGATTTCGTATCACCACCCCTCCGTACGGATGCATGTCATGACTTCCACCCACTCCACTCCGCATCGTTTCACCCGACGGCTGGCCATGGCCGGCGTGTCGATCCTCGCCGCCGCCGTCCTGGCCGCCTGCAGTGGCGGCCACGCCGAAGAAGCCAGCATGCCGCCGCCGCCGTCGGTCAGCGCCGCGCCGGTGCTGGTCAAGCCGGTCAGCCAGTGGGACGAGTTCAGCGGCCGCGTCGAAGCGGTGCAGAGCGTCGAACTGCGCCCGCGCGTGTCCGGCTACATTGACAAGGTCAACTACGTCGAAGGCGACGAAGTGAAGAAGGGCGATGTGCTGTTCACCATCGACGCGCGCAGTTACCAGGCCGAGTACGACCGTGCCCGCGCCGAACTGGCCCGCGCCCGCACCCAGTCCACCCTGGCGCGCAGCGAATCGGACCGCGCCAGGAAGCTCTCCGAGCAGCAGGCGATCTCCACCGAAACCTGGGAACAGCGGCGCGCCGCGGCCGACCAGGCCGGTGCCAGCGTGCAGGCCGCGCAGGCGGCGCTGGATGCAGCCGCCCTGAACCTGGAGTTCACCAAGGTGCGTGCGCCGATCAACGGCCGCGCCGGCCGTGCGATGGTCACCGCCGGCAACCTGGTCACCGCCGGCGACAGTGCCAGCGTGCTGACCACGCTGGTGTCGCTGGATACCGTGTTCGTCTACTTCGATGCCGATGAGAGCACCTTCCTGCGCTACGCGCAGATGGCACGCAAGGGCGAGCGCCCGAGCGAGCGCGACAGCGACCTGCCGGTCAAGGTCGGGCTGTCCGGCGAAGACGGCTACCCGCACGCAGGCAAGGTCGACTTCCTGGACAACCAGGTGACCCGCAGCACCGGCACCATCCGCGTGCGTGCGCTGCTGGACAACGCCGACCGCACCTTCACCCCGGGCCTGTTCGCCCGCGTGCAGTTGCTCGGCAGCGGCCAGTTCCAGGCCATGCTGATCGACGAGAAGGCCGTGCTCACCGACCAGGACCGCAAGTACGTCTACGTGGTCGACAAGGACGGCAAGGCGCAGCGTCGTGACATCACCCTCGGGCGTCCCGCCGAAGGCCTGCGCATCGTGCAGCAGGGCCTGAAGGCCGGCGACCGGGTGATCATCGACGGCGTGCAGAAGGTCTTCATGCCCGGCATGCCGGTGCAGGCCAAGGTCGTGGCGATGCAGCCGGCGGCCGCACCGGTAGCTGCGCCGGCGGTTGCAAAGAATTGAAGGGCAGCCGACTGACCGTCGGTTCTACATAGCAGCCGACCAACGGTCGGCTCTACCGTGACTGCCATCGCCCCGTGCAGGGGAGCCCGCCACCGCTGTCGCCTGCGACAGCGGCCGGGGTCGTGCACGCCGGCGTTGGTGAAACCCCAGGAATCCACCCATGGACTTTTCCCGTTTCTTCATCGACAGGCCGATTTTCGCGGCGGTGTTGTCGATCGTGATCTTCGCCGCCGGCCTGATCTCCATTCCGATGCTGCCCATCGGCGAGTACCCGGAAGTGGTGCCGCCGTCGGTGGTGGTGCGCACCGTGTACCCCGGTGCCAACCCCAAGGTGATCGCCGAGACCGTGGCCACCCCGCTGGAAGAGGCGATCAACGGCGTTGAGGGCATGATCTACCTCAAGTCGGTGGCCGGCTCCGACGGCGTGCTGCAGATGACCATCACCTTCCGCCCGGGCACCGACCCGGACGATGCGGCGGTGAAGGTGCAGAACCGCGTCGCCCAGGCGCAGGCGCGCCTGCCCGAGGATGTGCGACGCCAGGGCGTCACCACCCAGAAGCAGTCGCCCACCTTCCTGATGGTGGTGCACCTGACCTCGCCCAACGGCAAATACGACACCCTGTACCTGCGCAACTACGCCCGCCTGCACGTCAAGGACGCGCTGGCGCGTATCCAGGGCGTGGGTGATGCGCAGATCTTCGGTGGTGGCGACTACGCCATGCGCGCCTGGCTGGACCCGGACAAGGTCGCCGCGCGCGGCCTGACCGCCAGCGACGTGGTGCGTGCGATGCGCGAGCAGAACGTGCAGGTCTCGGCCGGCCAGCTCGGCGCCGAGCCGATGCCCAACAGCCAGTTCCTGACCCTGATCAATGCCCAGGGCCGCCTGCGCAGCGAGAAGGAGTTCGGCGACATCGTGCTCAAGAGCGGTACCGACGGTGAAGTGGTGCGCCTGGCCGACGTGGCCCGCGTGGAACTGGGTGCTGGCGACTACACCCTGCGCTCGCAGCTGGACGGCAAGAACGCGGTCGGCATCGGCATCTTCCAGGCCCCCGGCGCCAACGCGCTGGAGATCCGCGATGCGGTGATGGCCAGCATGGACGAAATGCAGAAGACCATGCCGGACGATGTGAAGTACGAGGCGGTGTATGACACCACCATCTTCGTGCGCGACTCGATCAAGGCGGTGGTCTCCACCCTGCTGGAAGCCATCGCGCTGGTGGTGCTGGTGGTGATCCTGTTCCTGCAGACCTGGCGCGCCTCGATCATTCCGTTGATCGCCGTGCCGGTGTCCATCGTGGGTACCTTCGGTGCGTTGTACCTGCTGGGCTTCTCGATCAATACGCTGAGCCTGTTCGGCCTGGTGCTGGCCATCGGCATCGTGGTCGATGATGCGATCGTGGTGGTGGAAAACGTTGAACGCAACATCGAGGAAGGCCTGACCCCGATGGCCGCTGCGCATCAGGCGATGCGTGAAGTGTCCGGTCCGATCATCGCGATCGCGCTGGTGCTGTGTGCCGTGTTCGTGCCGATGGCGTTCCTGTCCGGTGTCACCGGCCAGTTCTACAAGCAGTTCGCGGTCACCATCGCCATCTCCACGGTGATCTCGGCGATCAACTCGCTGACCCTGTCGCCGGCCCTGGCCGCGCGCCTGCTCAAGCCACATGGCGCGCCGAAGGATGCCCCGACCCGCATCATCGACCGTCTGTTCGGCTGGGTGTTCCGCCCGTTCAACCGCTTCTTCAAGTCCAGCTCGGAAAAGTACGAGCGTGGCGTGTCGAAGATCCTCGGTCGCCGTGGTGCGGTGTTCGTGGTGTATGCGGTGCTGCTGGTGGGTACCGGTTTCATCTTCAAGCTGGTGCCGCCGGGCTTCATCCCGACCCAGGACAAGCTGTACCTGATCGCCGGCGTGAAGCTGCCGGAAGGCTCCTCGATCGCCCGCACCGATGAAATGCTGCGCAAGGTCGCCAAGATCGCCCAGGAGACCGACGGTGTGGCCCACACCATCTCCTTCCCGGGTCTGAACGCGCTGCAGTTCACCAACACGCCCAACACCGGCGTGGCGTTCATCCCGCTCAAGCCGTTCAACGAGCGTCATGGCCGTACCGCCGCGCAGATCAACGCCGAGATCAACCAGAAGATCGCCGGGCTGCAGGAAGGCTTCGCCTTCGCGATGATGCCGCCGCCGATCCTGGGCCTGGGCAACGGCAATGGCTACCAGATGTTCATCCAGGACCGTGGCAACCTGGGCTACGGCGCGTTGCAGAACGCGGTGCAGTCGATGCAGGGTGCGGTCGCGCAGACCCCGGGCATGGCCTTCCCGATCACCAGCTACCAGGCCAACGTGCCGCAGCTGGATGCCGAAGTGGACCGGGTCAAGGCCAAGGCCCAGGGCGTGCAGCTGACCGAGCTGTTCGACACCCTGCAGACCTACCTGGGCTCGTCCTACGTCAACGACTTCAACCAGTTCGGTCGTACCTGGCAGGTGATCGCCCAGGCCGACGGCCAGTTCCGTGACAGCGTGGAGGACATCGGCAAGCTGCGGACCCGCAACGACCGCGGCGAGATGGTGCCGATCGGCTCGATGGTCACCGTCAAGGAAACCTTCGGCCCGGACCCGGTGCTGCGCTTCAACGGTTACCCGGCCGCCGACCTGGCCGGTGAAGCCGACCCGCGCCTGCTGTCCTCGGCCGAAGCGATGAACAACCTCACCGCCATCGCCGCCAAGGTGCTGCCGGTGGGCATGGCCACCGAATGGACCGACCTGAGCTACCAGCAGGCCACCCAGGGCAAGGCCGCCTTCGTTGTGTTCCCGGTGGCGATCCTGCTGGCGTTCCTGGTGCTGGCCGCGCTGTATGAAAGCTGGTCGCTGCCGCTGGCGGTGATCCTGATTGTCCCCATGACCCTGCTGTCTGCGTTGTTCGGCGTGTGGATGACCGGCGGTGACAACAACGTGTTCGTGCAGGTCGGCTTGGTGGTGCTGATGGGCCTGGCATGCAAGAACGCCATCCTGATCGTCGAGTTCGCCCGGGAGTTGGAAATGGGCGGCAAGGGCATCGTGGAGGCTGCACTGGAAGCGTGCCGCCTGCGTCTGCGCCCGATCGTGATGACCTCCATCGCGTTCATCGCCGGCACCATCCCGCTGGTGATCTCGCATGGCGCCGGTGCGGAAGTCCGCTCGGTGACCGGTATCACGGTGTTCGCCGGCATGTTGGGCGTCACCCTGTTCGGCCTGTTCCTGACCCCGGTGTTCTACGTGGCCCTGCGCAAGTTCGTCAGCCGTAATGGCGGCGGGCAGCTGGTGACCCACGGCGAACCGACCATCCACCACTGATTCCTTCCCCCGCGAGGTTTTTCATATGAATACCGCTACCCAAACGATCGCCCTGGTCACCGGTGCCACCCGCGGCATCGGCCTGGAAACCGTCCGCCAGCTGGCCCAGGCCGGCGTGCACACGCTGCTGGCCGGGCGCAAGCGCGACGTCGCCGTGGCCGAAGCGCTGAAGCTGCAGGCCGAAGGCCTGCCGGTGGAGGCGATCCAGCTGGACGTCGGCGATGCGGCCAGCATTGCCGCCGCCGTGCAGACCGTGACCGAGCGTCACGGCCGCCTGGACATCCTGGTCAACAACGCCGGCATCCTGCTCGATGACATCAAGTTGGCCCCGTCGGCGCAGACCCTGCAGACCTGGCGCGATACCTTCGACACCAACGTGTTCGCGGTGATCGCCGTTACCCAGGCGTTCCTGCCGCTGATCAATGCCTCGCCGGCCGGCCGCATCGTCAACGTGTCCAGCATCCTGGGCTCGTTGACCCTGCACAGCCAGCCGGGCTCGCCGATCTACGGCTTTGCCGTGCCGGCCTACAACGCCTCCAAGAGCGCGGTGAATGCCTGGACCGTGCAGCTGGCCTATGAGCTGCGCGAGGGCACCACCAAGGTCAACACCGTGCACCCGGGTTACGTGAAGACCGACATGAATGGCGGCGAAGGCGAGATCGAAATCAGCGAAGGCGCGCGCTCGAGCGTGGGCATGGCGCTGATCGGCGCCGACGGCCCGAACGGCAGCTTCACCTACCTGGGCGAGGTGCTGCCATGGTGATCCGCCTGTTGACCGTGGCCGTGACCAGCGCCCTGCTGGCCGGCTGCGTCAGCGTCGGCCCCAACTACCAGGCGCCACCGGCTACGCCGGTGACCCTGCAGGGCGCCGCCGCGCCGGTGTTCAGCACCACCTCGCCGGTGGCCAGCTGGTGGGCGCAGTTCGACGATCCGGTGCTGGAGCAGCTGGTGCATGACGCACTCGGCGACAACCTGGACCTGCGCATCGCGATGGCCCGCGTCCGCGAAGCGCGCGCGGTGTTCGTCGAACAGCGGCTGGACCAGTTGCCGCACGTCACCAGTGGCGGCAGCTACGACCGCCGCAAGCAGCCTGACGCCACCGTGGGCGGCGAGCGGGTGTTCAGCGAGACCTACCAGCTTGGCTTCGACGCTGGCTGGGAGCTGGACCTGTTCGGTCGCCAGCGCCGTGCCGCCGAAGCGGCGCGTGCCGACCTCGGTGCCGAGCAGGACAACCTCGCCGATGCCCAGGTCACCGTGGCCGCCGAAGTGGCGCGCAATTACTTCGAACTGCGCGGTACCCAGAAGCGCATCGACGTGGCCAAGCGCACCCTGGTCAACCTGCGCGATACCCAGCGCCTGACCGAAGCGCGCTGGGAGCTGGGCGCCGGCAGCGAGCTGGACGTGCAGAGCAGCCGTGCGCGGTTGAAGGCGATCGAGGCGGACATCCCGCTGCTGGAAGTGGCCGAAGTGCAGTCGCGGCACCGCCTGGCGGTGCTGCTGGGGCAGCGCCCGGACGCGCTGGACGGGTTGCTGCAGCCGCGTGAAGTACCGGCCTACGCCAAGCAGCTGCCGTTGGGTGACACCACCGACCTGCTGCGCCAGCGTGCCGACGTACGCAGTGCCGAGCGCCGCCTGGCCGCCGCCACGGCCCGGGTCGGCGTGGCCACGGCCGATCTGTTCCCGCGGATCAGCCTGACCGGGTTCGTCGGCTTCCTGTCCGGCGATGCAAGCGGCCTGGTCAACGGCGCCAACAAGGCCTGGTCGGTGACCCCGTCGATCAGCTGGGCCGCGTTCGATTTCGGCACCGTGCGGGCGCGCCTGCGCGCCAGCAAGGCGCAGGCCGATGGCGTGGCCGCCGAGTATGAGAAGACGGTGCTGCTGGCGTTGGAAGACACCGAGAACGCGTTGACCCGTTACGCCAAGCAGCAGGCCCGCCTGGGCATCGTCGCCGAGCAGGCGCAGGCGGCGCGGCGTGCCGAACAGCTGGCGCAGATCCGCTATCGCGAGGGGTCGGAGGACTTCCTGACCCTGCTCGATGCGCAACGCACCCAGCTGGCCGCCGACGATGCCTTGGCGGCCGCCGAATCCACGGTCAATGTGAGCGTGGTCGGGGTCTACAAGGCCCTGGGCGGGTGGGGCCAGCAGCAGGATGCGGCGCCGCCGGCGGTGGC
Source organism: Stenotrophomonas maltophilia (assembly GCA_002435595.1). Lineage (GTDB taxonomy): Bacteria > Pseudomonadota > Gammaproteobacteria > Xanthomonadales > Xanthomonadaceae > Stenotrophomonas > Stenotrophomonas maltophilia_AC. Next base: position 939 of record DJBL01000021.1, on the reverse strand, counting down.
CGGCACGCTGCGTTGACGGCGCGCGGGAGGACGGCCGGGCCGTCCTCCCGTGTGAGCATCGTCGGAGTTTGCCGCGATCGGTGCTGGGCAATGCCGCCATTGGCGGCTTTGCCACTGAACAAGCATCAATCCGGGTGGTACAAGATTCTCCTTTTTCAGGGGAGAGACCGCATGGGCGGACGTGAGCGCTGGTTGTGCGCGATGAGTGTCAGCCGGCATGCGCAGGCGGCGCTGTCGCCGGGGGTGGTGGTGCTGCTGGTGATCGCCGCGCTGGTTGCCGCGCTGGGCTTTGGCCGCCTTCCCGATCCACTGCTCGACCTCGGGGTGCTGCTGGTCGGCGTGTTCATCGCGCTGGTGGCACGCATCTGCCAGGCCCGCGACCAGCACCTGGCGCTATGCCGCCTGCTGGGCCAGGAGCATCGGTCCCGCCGTTACTGACTCAGTCCCAGTGGTTGGCCGGGGCGCGCCCGTCCTCCTCGCGCATGCGCACGATGCAGAAACGATGACCGGTCGGCGCTTCCATCACCCACCAGCGTTTGACGAAGCCGATCCGCCGGGCACCGAGCGCCTCCAGCCGCGCGGCTTCGGCATCGATGTCGTCGCTCTCGATATCCAGATGCACGCGCGAGGCGTGCTGGACCCGCTGCACCTCCACGTTCAACCCCGCTGGCGCGCCCTCCAGGTCGGCGTATTCGGCGTTTTCTTCGCGATAGGCCAACGTGGCCCGATAGCCCAGCGCGGCCGACCAGAACGCGGCCGCCTGGTCGGCGGGCGTGTCCTGGCAGTCGATGATGAATCCGGCAAGACGGCTGCGGTGGCCCATGATCTCAACTCCCCGTGCGGAATGCGGCTATATCGCACTGCCGGCATCCACGCCGCGTGAGCTGGCGCAGGGCGGCCCCGCCCGCAGCGGTCGGGCGGCCGAGATCGGAAGAGCGT
>DJBL01000026.1 GCA_002435595.1 Stenotrophomonas maltophilia | reverse complement strand
GGCGAGCGGTAGGGTCGGTTCCCAAACGACTGCCGTGAACCAACCCACATCCGGTAACGCATGACCTCGGAGCGCAGCAAACGCCTTCCCCGACGCAAGCTCATGCCATTACCGGACGCGGCAGATGCCACGGCGGTCGATCGGGATGCGACCCTACCTCGGCTTCGTCCCCATCCCGGAAGGCGAGCGGTAGGGTCGGTTCCCAAACGACTGCCGTGAACGAACCCACATCCGGTAACGCATGACCTCGGAGCGCAGCAAACGCCTTCCCCGACGCAAGGTCATGCCATTACCGAACGCGGCAGATGCCACGGCAGTCGATCGGGATGCGACCCTACCTCGGCTTCGTCCCCATCCCGGAAGGCGAGCGGTAGGGTCGGTTCCCAAACGACTGCCGTGAACCAACCCACATCCGGTAACGCATGACCTCAGAGCGCAGCAAGCGCCTTCCCCGGCCAAGGTCATGCCATTACCGGACGCGGCAGATGCCACGGCAGTCGATCGGGATGCGACCCTACCTCAGCGTCGCCAGTGATTCGGCCTGCAACCGCGCGTAGATTGCAAACTCGTCTTCGACCGGCATGCCCAGCGCCTGCTCGAAGGCTTCACGGTTGGCATGGGCGGCGTATGCACGCTGCTCTTCCCCACCCAGGTTGGACTGGAAGATGCCCGCGGCGCTGACCGGCAGGAAATCCTCGTAGACGATCGGGTCGGCGCTGGCCAGGCCGGCGGCAATCAGCGCTTCGGCCGGCAGGTCGCCCACGGCGGCCGGGTTGGCGCGACCGGCGGCGGTGAGTGCGTAGCGGTAATAGCCCAGGCCTTCGCGGCGCAGGGTGGCGTGGTCGTCCGGGAACGCCTGGAATGCGGTAGCCAGGCGGGTCGGGTAATCCTGGCCGGTGCTGCCGGCACCGCCGCTGTCGCGGGCCTGGGCCAGCAGCTGGTCGTACAGCGCGCGGCCCTTGGGGGTCAGTGCCAGGCCGCGCTGCTCGATCTCGCCGAAACGCGCGGTATGGGTGCCGGCGTCGGCCGCATCACCGGAGGGAAAATGCACCGGCTCCTGCAGGGCCTTGAAGCTGGTCTGGCGCAGCAGGATCGGGCAGCGTCGCGGCGGCGGGCCTTCGACCACGGCCTTGGCATCGATGCCGCGCGCGAGCATGGCCGCCTGTGCAGCGTCGATGTCCAGCGTGCGCGGGGTGAGGTGGTTGATGTGCGGACCGCGGAAGCTGACCACGTCGGCAATCAGGCGGTGCGCGTCGTGCAGGGCGTGGTAGGTGGGCAGCGACACGGTGGCGTCGCCGTGCCAGCGGAAGGTCTCCAGCGATGCGATGACGAAGCGGCGGGCGTCTTCTTCGCCGAGGCCACCGTCGCGCTCGGCCTGGTCGATCAGCGCCAGTGCGGTGTCGGTGAAGATGCGGCGCTGGGCCAGGATGCGCGCCGATTCCTCGCGCAGCGCGGCGTCTTCGATCAGTTCCAGGCGCAGCAGCGAGGTGAACACACGGAACGGATTGTGCGCCAGCGCCTTGGCCGTGCGCGGCCGGAACGCGGTGGAGTGCACCGGCACCCCGGCCACCGACAGGTCGTAGTAGCCCACCGGGTGCATGCCCATCACCGCGAACAGGCGACCCAGGGTGGCCAGTTCTTCAGCGGTGCCGACGCGGATGGCACCGTGGCGCTCCTGGTCCAGGCGGGTGCGTTCGTCGGTGCGGTCCAACTGCTCGGCCAGCGCCGGGTTGGCAGTGAGCACGGCGTCGTTGATCTCGGCGACCAGGTCGACCAAGGTGCCGTACAGCGGCACTTCGGTGCGGTACATGGTGGACATCGCCTGGGCGAACAGGCTGCGGATATCGTCGGGTGAAACGAAACGGTCGGCGCTCATTACGTACTCGGCAACGGATCACGGGGGGAACAGCAGGTGGCTATTGTCGCCGAGGCAGAGGGCCACCGCGATCTGCACAGCAGCAAAGCGCGCCGGCGCTGGGTCTGCGTGGGCCGCAGCCACGCATGGCGTGGCTCTACGCGGCGAACGGGTCCGTAGAGCCACGCCATGCGTGGCTGCGCAGGGTTCGGGCCGCGCGAGGAACAACCACGCCATGCGTGGCTGCGCAGGGTTCGGGCAGCGCGAGGAAACAACCACGCCCAGCGTGGCTGCGCAGGGTTCGGGCAGCGCGAGGAACAACCACGCCCTGCGTGGCTGTGCAGGATGCGGGCAGCGCGAGGAACAACCACGCCCAGCGTGGCTGCGCAGGATGCGGGCCGCGCCAGGAACAACCACGCCCTGCGTAGCTGTGCAGGGTTCGGACCGCGCCAGGAACAACCGCGCCATGCGTAGCTGCGCAGGATCGGACCGCGCCGGGAACAACCACGCCATCCGTGGCTGCGCAGGATCGGGCCCGCACGGCGCAGCCCTCCCCGGCGGCAGCGGCGCGGGATTCGGTCCACGCGAGGGGCCGCTCAACGCCCGGAAGGGTCGGCGTTGGTGGCCGTGCGCTGGCGCTGGGCGCGATCGCCCAGCTGGCGCTGCAGGGTGGCGTCGAGCGTGATCGGGCGATCCCAGTGGTCGTGGCTGGCCACGATGGCATGGCGCAGCGCGCGCCAGTGCAGGTTGGTCGGCTTGACCGGCAGATCGGCCACCACCGCCTCCCAGCGTCTGGGTTGGCCCTCCTCCGGCACCGCGCGGCTCCAGGCCTGCACGCTGTCGCGGCAGGAGCGCTCGATGGCATGGGCCCAGAAGCAGGCGAAGTAGATGTCGCCGGCCTGCCAGCCGTGGGTGTACATCAGCGCGGCGATGTAGCCGCGCGATACGCCGGCATAGCGCGCCACCTCGTCCAGGAAACTGTCCGGGTAGCGTTCGGCGTAATGGTTGATGTCCTGCAGCTGGCCATCCACCCAGGCGTCGCCGGTATCGACGACATACGCCTCGGACTTTTCAGCGGTCTGCTGCGCGCTGGCCACCAGGGGCAGCGCCAGCCACAGCAGCACGAGCAGCGCGCGCAGGGTCATGGGGCCAGTCCGGCGCGGCGCTGCATGCGTGTCAGGCCTGCGCGGCCTTGGCTTCGATGGCGCGCAGGGCCTGCGGCCAATCGAAGGCAGTGGGAGCATCGACCATGCGCGGTTCGTCGTCGGCCACGCCGTGCTGGGTTTCGTGCGCCCAGGTCACCGCGTACGGGGTGTGGATGCCCCAACCGCCGAGGGTGATCACCGGCTCGATGTCCGAGCGCAGCGAGTTGCCGACCATGCAGAAGCGCTGGATCGGCAGGTCGAACTCTTCAAGCACGCGCGCATAGGTCTGCGGGTCCTTCTCGGACACGATCTCGATGCGCGGGAACAGGTCACGCAGGTTGGCCAGCTTGATCTTGGCTTCCTGGTGGAACAGATCGCCCTTGGTGATGAGCACCACCGGGTACTCACCGGCGATCTCGGTGACCGACTCGCGCACCCCGTCGATCAGTTCGACCGGGTGGCGCAGGGTGTCATGGCCGATGTCCAGGATCTGCTGCAGGTCGCGCGCGGTGATCATCTGCCGGGTGATCTCGATGGCCGCCTCGACCATCGACAGGGTCATGCCTTTCACGCCATAACCGAACACGCCAAGGTTGCGCTGCTGTACTTCCAGCAGGTGGCGCGCGGTCTGGGTGTCGTGCACGTCGATGTAGCGCGACAGGATGTCGAGGTAATCCTGCTCGGCCTTGCGGTAGTAGTCCTCGCTCTTCCACAGCGTGTCGTCACCGTCAAAACCGACCAGGCCGATGGCGCCGGTGGGCGCGGGCGTGGAGGTCATCATCGGCCAAGGATAGCAACAGCAGCCCGCCGGCCCAATGACATCATCGGCTCACTGGCCGAACGGCCGCGGGCCGGCCCAGCCCAGCACGCCGCGCTGCGGCAGTTCGATGCGGGTGAGCGTCCACTGGCCCGGGCCCTGCCAGCTGAATTCGCGGTAGCTGCTGGCCAGCTGGCCCGTCTCCTGCCACCACGCCATGAGCGCGGCCGGGCCTTCGGGCTCGTGCGGCTGGTACTGGAACGGCAGGCCGCGGGCATTGAGCTCGGCCAGCAGCAACTGCAGGCGGGGGTTGGCCCAGCGCGGGCCTTGGTCATCGAAGGCGATGGCCTCGGCCGAGCCGCCCGGGGAGCCGCCGGTGACCAGCACCACTTCACCGGGCGCCAGATGCGACACCCGCTGCGGCGGCGGTTCGCCCGGAACGGGCAGGTAAACATCGAAGGGAGGCCGGCGGCCGGGATGGTCCATGGTCTTGATCTTAAAAGAAGGGCGGCCGAAGCCGCCCTTCCCCCTCACTGCCTGAGGCCGGTGTCCAGCGGCATCAGACCTTTGCGCTCAATGAACTGCGTGGCGTGCCAATGGATCAGTTGCCCGGCTGGGCACCGCTGCCGCTGGCGGCCTTGCCCTGCTGGGCGGCCACATAGGCCTTGTACTCATCGGCCGAAAGTTCGCCGTCCTTGTTGCTGTCGGCCTGGTCGAACACCTGGGCCAGGCCGGCGTTGACCTGCGCCTCGGGCTTGCTGATGGTGCCATTGCCGTCGGTATCCACGCTGGCCCAGGTCTGGCCGCCACCACCATTGGCCTGCTGCGATGCCTGGGCGGCAGCGCCGGCGGCCGAATCAGCGGCCTGGCCGGCCTGTGCAGCAGCCTGCTGTGCCTGCGCGGCCTGATTCTGTGCCTGCGCGGCGCTCTGCTGGGCCGAAGACTGGGCCATCGCCGGAAGGGCGAACACGCTGCCGGCGGCGACGATCAGGGCGATCAGGGGCTTGCGGTTGCGAATAGTCATGTGGGTGGTCTCCTTTGGGGATGTCGCACGGTTCGTTGTTTCCGCACGGCCTCTACCCTGCCAGCCCGTTTGTGAATCGCCATTGCGCCGCGATCGGCACGCGCACACGGTCTTAACCACCTGCACGCAGCGCTCGTTTACCGCAGTGGTTATGCGTGGGTGAGCGCGTGGTAATACGCGCATTCAATGCCGCCGCATTTAACGCGATGCAAACGCAAACTCACGATTCGCTGGCGTTTTTTTCGCCTGAGCGCGAACTGAATATCGTCCAGCCCAAGGCAACGCCGGCGAGCGCGCCGGCCACTTCCAGCACCACCCGCGAGCCCAGTTCGTTGGGATCGTGGATGCTGGCCAGGAACAGGCGTGCATACAGCGGCGACTCCAGCCGCACCATGCCCATGTAGAACAGCTTCCACGCATCGATGCCGGCCGAGACCACCACTGCGATCACGCAGGCCCAGCCGATCGCATGCCCGGCCGACCACCCCAGCGCGCGCGCCAGGCGATGCCACAGCGCATACACCAGCAGGCCGACCAGCAGCGCGATCAGGCCCGCTTCGAGCGTTCCCAGCAATCCAAAGTGCAGCGGCAGGTTCATCGTGGTCCGTAGGTGCGGTGTGCGCACAGTGTAGCGGCCCGCCCCGCCTGGCCGCGGCTCAGCGCACCGGCACGGCGTAGGCGGTGTGCGGGTCCGGCTCGGGACTGAGCGTGTAGTGCCACCACTCCAGCGGGTAGTTGGCAAACCCCTGGCGCGCCATGGCGGCGCGCAACTGCTGGCGGTTGGCGCGCTGCACGGCGCTGATGTCGGCCGCATCGGTGTGCGCACGCGGGCCGAAGAAATCGAACCCGGTGCCCATGTCCAGGGCGACGCAGGGGCCGTTGCGGCAGTCGAGCAGGGTCAGGTCGACGGTGGCGGCGCGGCTGTGGCCGGAGGTTTCGGCGATATAGCCGTCGAGCAGCGCGGGCTTGTCCAGGTCCGGGTACTGCAGCGCCTTGCGCGACTGTTCGGACGAGTCATGCGCCCAGGCCACGAAGGCACGCACCGCCTGCACCGGCCGGTAGCAGTCGAACACGCGCAGGGCGTAACCCTCGGCGCGCAGCCCGGCCTCGACCGCGGCCAGCGCGGTGGCCGCCGGCGCCAGCAGGTAGCACCTGGCAGCGTCATAGCCGGGCACGCGGGCACCGGTGAAGTTGTCCGCGCCGGCATAGCGCATGTCCAGGGCGATATCCGGCGCCAGCGTGCGGATGTCGACCAGGCCGGCGGCGGCCGCGTCGCGCGCCGGCGATACCGTCACCGTGCCCGGCTGCGCGCGGGCCACGCCGGCCAGCAGCACCAGCGCGACGGCACTACGGGCAATCGCCCACGCGGGTGAACTGCAGGTCCTGGTAGTCATAACTGAAGTCGATGTCCGGATCGATGGCACGCAGGGTAAGCGTGGGCGGCACGCCGGGCTGCACCTGCAGCCACGGCTGGGTGTCCTGGCCCAGGCTATCCCACTGCACCAGCCAGCGCTCGCCCACCTGCATCACCTGACCGTGCAGCCAGCCCGACCGGGCCACGCGGAAGCGCAGTTGGCCCTGGTCGGGGCAGACGCTGGCCGGGCCCAGCCACGGGTCTTCATAGCGTCCCTGCCAGGCGCGGGTGGCCTGCAGGTCGGCCGCGCGCCGCGCGCCGGTATCCGGGCGCACGTGGCCGGCAGCCGCGCGCTGCTGTCGCTCGCGGGCCAGTGCGTCCAGGTACCCGGCCACACCCTGGGCAGCGGTGGGATCGGTGTAGTGCTTGAGCACGGCCTGCACCAGCGCGGTACGCGCATCCTCGGCCTCGCCGTTGATCAGCACCACCACGCCCACCCGGCGGTCTGGCAACAGCGCCAGCGAGGAATACATGCCCGACAGGGTGCCGGTGTGCGCCACCTTCCACTGCCCGTCCATGTCCGACAGGCGCCAGCCGTAGCCGTAGGCGGAGAAATGCGTGTTGTCCCACTCGCGTTGCCGCTCGCTGATCGGCATCGGCATGTGCGCGGTCCACAATGCACGGCGTTGGGCTGCGCTGAGCCAGCCCGGCGCGCGCGCCGGGTCCAGCAGCACCTGCATCCAGCGGGTCATGTCGGCCAGGCTGCATCGGATGCCGCCGGCGGCCATCGACGGACGGTCGGTGGTCATGTCCGCGTCGGCCCCCTGCACCGCATTGCGGCCATCGATGCGTACATGCGGCTGGGCCACGTTGCCCACCTGGGTGACCGACCAGGCCCCGACCTGGCAGCGCTGCATGCCCAGCGGCGCAAACACTTCCTCGCGCAACAGCTGGTCGTAGGGTTTGCCACCGGCAGCGGCGGCCACTTCGCCGGCGACCACGTACAGGAGATTGTCGTAGGCGTACCCGCTGCGGAAGCTGGTCACCGGCTTGAGGTGGGCCAGCCCGGCGATGACGTCCTGGCGGGTGAAGGCATTGGGCTCGGGCCAGAGCATCAGGTCCCCCGCGCCCAGGCCCAACCCGCTGTTGTGGATGAGCAGGTCGCGCACCTGCATGTGCTCGGTCACCCACCGATCGTGCATGCGGAACTGCGGCAGGTAGCGGGTGACCGGATTGTCCCAGCGCAGCAGGCCGCGGTCGACCAGCCGCGCCAGCAGCGCGGCGGTCATCGCCTTGCTGTTGGAGGCGATCTTGAACAGCGTGTTGGCATCGATGCGCTGGCCGGTGCCGGCCCGGCGCTCGCCGCGGGTGGCCGAGAACACCACCTCGCCGTCCTCGACCACCGCCATGGCAATACCAGGCAGGTCCTGGCGGGCCACGGTCTGCTCGAGCATCGGTTCAAATTCGGCGCGCGCGTCAGCGCCGGTGGCTGCTCCGCCAACGCCCGGCAACAGGGTCAGCGCGGCGGCCAGCGCGAGCGCGGCCCGGTGGCGATGGATGCGCGATGGCAGGCAGGAAGGCATGGGGTTGGCCAAGGTCTTCAAAGGAAACCGGCGCCCCGCCGAGGCGGGGCGCCGGTGGATCACAGCTTACCCAGAGCGGGCCGGCAACGGTGCCCGGCTCAGAAGTTCCAGGTCACCATCAGCTGGGTGTAGCGCGGGGCCTGCCAGCGCGTACCGGTATTGAAGGTATTTTCGCGCACCTGGCCCGGCTGGCTCTCATAGCGCTGGTGCACGTTGATGACGGTCTGGTTGTTGAACAGGTTGTAGACCGACAGCCGTGCGCTGAGGTCGATGCCTTCCACCGGCAGGCGCCAGGTGACGTTGGCGCCCATGGTCCAGGTCCACGGCAGGCGACCGAAGGCGCCACGCGGGGAGTACTCGAACTGGCGCTGGTTGTACGGGCCCGAGCAGTTGACCACGCACAGCCAGCCGGTGCCGCCGCCACTGCCTTCGCTGGAGGTGCTGCCGCCGGCCACGGTGTCGTTGGGCCACATCACGCCGAAGGCGGTGATCGGGCCACCGGACAGCACCTGCAGGGTGGTGCCGAAGGACCACTGTTCATTCAGTGCATAGGCCGCGCGGAACTTGAACTGGTGGCGGAAATCATTGAACAGCGGCCCGTAGCGCTGGTTGTTGGACGGATGATCCCAGTGCTGGACCATGCCGGTGTCACCGTAGTTGGTGTCCGAGTTGACCGGGCCTTCGAAGTTGCCATCGCTGCGCGACCACAGGTAGGACGCGTTGAACAGCCACTTCTCATCCCACGCGCGGTCGATCTGGAACTCCAGCGCCTTGTAGGTACGCCGGGGCTTGGAGTACCCCACCACCTCGCCGCTGCCGCCCTTGCGGTAGCCGCTGTTGGCGGTGTCGATGGTGATCCAGCCTTCCTCGGCACAGCCGATGCTGGCGTCGCCCCAGAGGGTGAGGCTTTCGCCGGGATTGGCGATCGGCCACAGGGTGCTGGGGGTGGGGCCGCACGGGGTGTAGTTGATGCGCATGTCATCCAGCGCGCGGGTCATGCGCCGGTAGGTGGCGTTGACGCCCCACGACCAGGCCTGGTTGATCATGGACTGGAAGCCCAGGATGTATTCGTCCTGGTAGACCGCCTTGAGGTCCTTGTCCACGCTCTGGCGCAGGTCGGCCGCACCGGTGTTCATGCGGGTATCGACCGGGCCGATCTGCTGGCCGATGATCGGGGCCATGTAGGGCGCACCGGTGACCGGGTTGGCCTGCTGCTGCCAGCCGTTGAGCACGTAGTAGGAATACTCGTCGGTAAGCCCGCCGGCGAAGTTGACGTTGATGTTGTTGGTCACCGGCAGGTAGTAGCGGCCGGCGTTGCCGAACAGCTTGGTGCTGCCGTCGCCCTTCATGTCCCAGGAGAAGCCGAAGCGCGGGGCGACCAGGTCGTCCATCTTGATGAAGGCATCGCCATCGGCGGTGCGGTTCTCGAAGCGGTCCCAGCGCACGCCCAGGTTGAGCATGAGGTTGGGGGTGATGTTCCAGATGTCTTCCAGATAGAACGCGTTGGCCTCGGTCTCGAAGGTGCCGCCGGAGACGCGGTTGCGCGCGCGCAGCATCTCGGTCACCCCGGCCGGCACGTAGGCGTTGGCGCCATCCCAGACTTCATCGCCGGGGCGGGCCACGTAGGCGGTGTAGCTGAGCTGGGTGGGCCCGGGGTAGCGGGTGGACTGGTCGGTGGTCATCAGCTCGCGGTCCACGCCAAAGCGCAGCAGGTGCTGGCCGAGCTGCCACTCGAAGTCCAGCCGTGCCACGTCGCGGGTGTCGTCACGTTCGGCCACGGCGGTGCCGGTGGGATGGCAGCCGGGGCGCAGGCCGTTGAGCTTGGACAGGCGCGAGGCATAGGTGCTGTCGGTGAACACCGGGCTGCAGGCTTCATCCAGCGAGGAGCTGGTGAAGGCGCGCTGGTTGTTCTGGCCGACCATCGCGCGGGCGGTGAAGGTCTCGCCGAAGTGGCCGGTGTAGGTGGCCGACCAGTTCCTGCCACCGGTCTCGGTCACCGAATCGCCGCCATAGGCACCCAGCTCGGCGTCGTCCCAGTCGTAGTTGTAGGACGCGTTGGTGACCTCGCCCTCATCGGAGAACGCCAGCAGCGCCAGGCTGTGGTTGTCGGTGATGTTCCAGTCGAGCTTGGCGCCCCAGAAGCCGTTGTCGGCCTTGTTGTTGAACCAGGTCAGCGCATCGGAGGAGGTGTTGTGGCCCTTGTCGCTGCGGTCTTCGTACATCGCAAACAGGAACAGCTTGTCCTGCACCAGCGCGCCGGAGCCCCACACGTTGGTCTTGAAGAACGAATTGTCGTCGCGGCTGGCGTAGGAATGGGCGGTGCCGTCGCGGTGGAAGTGGTCGCGGCCGCTGGAGCGCCAGGCGCTGGGTTCGGCGGTGATCTCGATGCCGCCCTGCAGCTCGTTGCTGCCCGACCGGGTGACCGCGTTGATGACGCCGCCGGTGGAGCGGCCGAACTCGACCGAGTAGCCGCCGGTCTTGACCTGGAATTCGTTGAAGAACCCGAACGGTGCGCTGGAGAAGCCGCGGCGGGTGTACATGTCGGTGACGTTCAGGCCATTGATGAAGACCGCGTTCTCGGCCACCGACGAACCGGCGAAGGACAACCCGCCGAACGAGGAATTGCCACCGACCACGCCCGGCGCCAGCAGCGCCACCGCCGACAGGTCCTGGGCCACCGGCAGGCGCGAGATCTCTTGGCGGTTGACGTTGAAGGAGGTCTCGGTGGAGTACACATCCACCCGGTTGACCACGCGGGTGCCCACCACCTGCAGCGCATCCAGGTTGACCACCCCGCCGCCGCCGGCGAGGTTGACCGTGGTGGTGCCGCCGACGGCCACGCTCACCGCCACCGGTTCACCCAGCTTCTGGCCGTCGCGGCTGAGCTGCAGGCGATAGTCGCCGATCGGCAGCTGGCCGAGGCGATAGCTGCCATCGCCGCTGACGGTCACCGTGCGGGTCAGGCCGGTGTCGTTGCTGACCACGGTGACCTGGTCGCCGGCGGTGGCCCGCCCGGCCACCGCGCCGCTCACGTTCTGGGCCGAGGCCAGGGTGGGCATCAGGCTGCCCAGACAAACACCCAGGGCGGCATACAGGGCCGCCCGCTTCATACGCTGTGCATTCATTCCCTGCTCTCTCCTGCAGATATGGAATCGTGGGTACCGCCGTTTACCGCGTGGCTGCCAGCGGCACGATGTGCGACTGGAAGTCGTAGTTCCATTGATCGAAGTACAGATTGCCGCCGTCCCATTCCACTTCGCCGCGCTGCGAATCCACCGTGTCCGAGCGCGGGTGGCGCTTGGCCGGCACCAGCGGCTGGCCGATGTCGTCGTTGAAGGCGATGCGGTAGGCATCGAGCCCACCGAAGTAGAAGTCGCGCAACGCCGGTTGCGGGCTGTCCAGGCGGCCGCTGGTGACGTCCATCGGCACCCAGCCATACGGGGCCAGGTACAGCGCGCCCCAGTCATGCAGGTTGTTGTAGCCCGGCGGATCGTCGGCATGGACCATTCCCGACTGCCAGCGCGCGGGAATGCCGTTCATGCGCAGCAGGGTGATCAGCAGCAGGGTCTGCTGGCCGCAGTCGGCGTGCCCGGCGCGCAGCGCGTAGTCGCTGATGTTGGAGAGCGTGGCGTACTCACGCGCGCCGGCCCAGGGAATCTGGTCCACCGCATCGAACAGGCGACGCGCCACGTCGTAGGCACGCGTCTCGCCCTGCAGTACCTGCGCCGAGAACAGGCGCAGCGCCGGGGTGAAGCGCACATGCGGCGGCTGCTCGGCCAGGTACGGGGCCAGCGCGGGATCGACAGGAGTGGGCTGCACGCTGCCGGGGTCGATCGCGGTATGCCGGGCCGACACGGTAAGCGCGTAGCGGATCTCGAAGCGGGTCGGCTGCCCGGCCACGGCGGTGCCTTCCAGGTAGGCGGTGCGCTGCAGTGCGCTGGCCGGCGCGATGCGCGCCTGGCCCGGCGTGCTGCCGCGCCATTGCAGTTGCTCCTGCTGGCCGGGGATCTCCCGCGGGTAGGGGATCCATGCCCGCAGCCGCGTGCCGGCCGGGACCGCATCGGCCTTCACCGTCAGTGACTGGGTGACCTGTACGCGTTGCGGCAGCACCGAACTGCGGCCGCTGGCGGTGGCCGCCTGCACCACGCGGGCGTGGTAGGGGGTGAGCGTTTCGTAGGGGCCATCGCTGGGCGGCGGCACGTCGGCCAGGCGGCGCGCGCGTGCCTCGCTGCTCAGCCGGAACAGGTTGGCCGGGGCGCGTTTGAAGTAGTAGCGCGTGCCGTCGATGTCCAGGTGCTCCAGCAGCCCCTGGCGATCCCAGCGCTCGAACTCGTCGGGGCGCAGGTCCGGGATCGTGCGCCGCACCGCCGCCAGGGCCGCATCGGTATCCAGGCTGAAGTCCAGCCGGATCCGACGCATGCGTTCGCGCTGGAACGCCAGGTCATCACCACGGCGCGCGGTGGCCGTGCCGGAGTGTGCGGCGATACGTTGTTCGGCGCGGGCAAACTGGCCGGCGTCGATGAGGTCCACGATGCGGGCAAGTTCGGCGGCGTCGGCGGCATCGTTGCCACGTGCAGGCACTGCCTCGGCCGCCAGCAGCAGCGCCGCGAGCAGACAGGTGATGACAGGCAGACGCGGTTTGCGAACGACACGATCCACAGCGACACTTCCCCAGCGCGGGTGGTAATGGCTGTGTAACACGGGCCGTGACACCGGTCAATAATTTATTCTTGCATTCCATGCCGAAAGGAATAAGTATTCCATGACATCCGCAACGGCAGGAGCACGCGCACCATGATCCCCCCTGACCTGCGCTGCGAGCATTGCCACGGCCTGTTCGTGCCCACCGGCACGCAGGCGGCGCGGTGGCAGCACGCGCAGGCCAACGGCATGCGCTTTGTGATGCTCGATTGCCCGCTCTGCCACCACGGCACCGCCGCCGACCCCACCGCAACCGGCGGTCCGCGCGCGGCCGAGCGCACCCCCGCCCTGCCCTGTCCGGACGCGGACTGTGACGGCCACGCGTGCTTCGTCGATACCCTGCAGCCGACCGTGTGGGGCTGCGGCCACTGCGGCGCCACCTGGCCCGACCGCGCCACGCTGGATGCGGCCCTGGCTGCCAGGCGCGCGGCATGAGCGGCGCAGGGAGATCCCGTTTGCCCACCAAGGACACCGCTGCCATGACTGCCTCCCGCCTTCTGCCATGGCGCGCGCCCGCACGCCGCGCCCTGGGCCTGTTGCTGGCCGTGGCCAGCCTGCCGGCCTGGGCCGACGCCGCCGGCCCTGCCGCCGCGGTCGATGCGGGTGCGCCGCTGCCGTACGTGGTGGGGCTGCACGAGGCCTACCTCACCCCGCAGTACTGGGCCGCACGCCAGCCCGATGCCGACGCGCTGATCCTGGACCGCACCCGGATCGCCGCGCAGAACGCGCGCATGCGTGCCGAGGACCGCTCCATCCACGACCTGCGCGCGTTGCCGGCGCAGGTGCCAGCGGCAAAGGTACGCGCGGCCATCGAGGCGTTGTCGACCTGGCCGGGCAAGCCCACCTTCGGCGAGGACGGCACGCCGATCGGCGCGCCGCAGCGCGCGGCGGTCGTGGCCAACCTGGCCCTCGATGCGATCCCGGCACAGCGCCCGCTGCGCTACGGCCTGGTCACCCATCGCGCCGCACTGCGCGCCTTCCCCACCGCGCTGCGGGTGTTCACCACCCAGGGCGATACCGACATCGACCGCTTCCAGGAGTCGGCCCTGTTCCCCGGCGATGCGGTGGCGGTGCTGCATGAAAGCGCGGACGGGCAGTGGCTGTTCATCACCAGCGAGCGCTACGCGGCCTGGATCGAAACACGCTACGTGGGCATCGGCGCGGCCGACACCGTGCTCGGCTATGGCCAGCACGGCCCGTATCGGGTCATCACCGGGGCAACCGCCTTCACCGCGCATACGCCCGAAGAACCGCGCCTGTCGCGCCTGCAACTGGACATGGGCGTGCGCCTGCCGGTGCTGGCCGACTGGCCGCCGGGCACGTTGGTGAATGGCCAACAGGCGCACGCCGGGTATGTGCTGCAACTGCCGGTGCGCAATGCGGACGGCAGCCTGGCGCTGCGCCCGGCCTTGCTGCCGCGCTCGCAGGACAGCGCCGCCGACTACCTGCCGCTGACCCCGCGCAACCTGCTCACCCAGGCCTTCAAGTTCCTCGGCGAGCGCTACGGCTGGGGCCACGATTACGGCACCCGCGACTGCAGCGGCTTCGTCTCGGAGATCTACCGCAGCTTCGGCGTGCTGGTGCCGCGCAATACCAGCGCCCAGGCGGTGAGCCCGGCACTGGACCGCATCGCCTTCGGCCCCACCGACGCCACGGCCCGGCGCATGGCGGCGGTGAAGCAGCTGCAGGTGGGCGACCTGGTCTATATCCCCGGCCACGTCATGGTGGCCATCGGCCACGTCGACGGGCGCACCTGGGTCATCCACGACACCGCCGGCGGCAGCTGGGCCGGTGCCGACGGCACCCGCGTGCAGGCCCACCTCAACGGCGTGTCGGTGACCCCGCTGGAGCCGATGATGGCCAGCGACACCGTCAGCTACATCGATCGCATCACCAACATCCAGCGCCTCCGAGCCAAGACTCCTGAATGAAGATCACCGACATCGAACTCGGCATGCTGCGCGTGCCGCTGAAGACCCCGTTCAAGACCGCGCTGCGCACGGTGGATACCGTGGAGGACGTGGTGGTGCTGGTGCGCACCGACAGCGGCCACACCGGCTACGGTGAAGCCCCGGCCACCGCGGTGATCACCGGTGATACGCATGGCTCGATCATCGAGGCCATCGACCGTTTCATCAAACCGCGCCTGATCGGCCAGGACGTGGCCAACCTCAACCGGGTATGCGCGCTGATCCAGGGTTCGATGGAGCGCAACACCAGCGCCAAGGCCGCCGTCGAGATCGCGGTGTACGACCTGTGGGCGCAGCTGCACAACGCGCCGCTGTACCGCATGCTTGGCGGCGGCGACCCGGTCATCACCACCGACATCACCATCAGCGTGGACTACATCGACAAGATGGTGGCCGACTCGCTGTCGGCGATCGAGCGCGGCTTCGAGTCGCTGAAGATCAAGGTCGGCAAGGACATCGGCCTGGACATCGAGCGGGTCAAGGCGATCCATGCCGCCGTGCAGGGACGTGCGCTGCTGCGCCTGGACGCCAACCAGGGCTGGACCGCCAAGCAGGCCGTGCATGCCATGCGCAGCCTGGAAGAAGCCGGGGTTGTGCTGGAACTGCTCGAGCAGCCGGTGAAGGCGGCCGACATCAGCGGGCTGAAGTACGTCACCGACCGGGTCAACACGCCGGTGATGGCCGATGAAAGCGTGTTCAACCCCGGCCAGGTGTTCGACCTGATCCAGCAGCGCGCGGCGGACATCATCAACATCAAGCTGATGAAGACCGGCGGGCTGTCCAACGCGATCCGCATCGCCGACATCGCCGCCATCTACGGCGTGCCGTGCATGATCGGCTGCATGATCGAGTCGAGCATCAGCGTGGCCGCCGCGGTGCACCTGGCGGTGGCCAAGAGCGATGTGATCACCAAGGTGGACCTGGATGGGCCGTCGCTGGGCCAGTTCAACCCGGTCACCGGCGGGGTCCACTTCAACGAATCGGAAATCACCATCAGCGAGGCGCCGGGGTTGGGCATCACCGAGGTGCGCGGGCTGGAGATGATCACCCCGCCCCGGTGGTGAACGTTGTATCCGCCTCGCCGGTCTTCTACGGTAGCACCACGCCATGCGTGGCTACCGTTCGCGCAATCCCACCTGCCGCAGCCCCCCATGGGGTGGCTCTCCCGGACCTGATGCCCCCTCCATGCCACCCCTGGTGAAAATCCGTTCCGAGCGTGACCACATGTCGGCGATCGAACGCCGCATCGCCGACTTCATCCTGGACAACGCCCACCTGCTGCGCGACTACTCCTCCCAGCAGCTGGCCAGCGCGCTGGGCATCAGCCAGTCCAGCGTGGTCAAGTTCAGCCAGAAGCTGGGCTTCAAGGGCTACCCGGACCTGAAGTACTCGATCGGCGAGGCGGTGGCGCGCGCCGGCAATGGCAGCCAGGCGCAGACGCCGGCACCGGCCGCGGGCGACGACTACACCGGCATCGCCCAGCGCCTGCGTTCGAGCAAGGCCGCCGCCGAGGAAGAAACCCGGCTGGCCAACCCGCAGGCCGACGTGGAAGCGATCGTGCAGCTGATCGACGGTGCGCCCAAGCTGTTCGTCTACGGGCTGGGCGATGACGGCCTGTATGCGCGCGAGTTCGCCATGCGGCTGTCGCTGCTGGGCATGCTCACCGTGCACCACGCCGACCCGATCCTGATGATGGCCAACCTGTCGGCGGCGCGGCCGGGCGATGCGATGCTGGTGTTTTCCGAGTTCGGCAAGCTGCCGCAGTTGTTCCAGTTGTCGCGCCAGTTCCAGGACATGGGCGGCAAGGTGGTCTCGATCACCCGGCACAGCGCCAACCCGCTGCGCGCGCATGCCGATGCCGCGCTGGTGGTATGCGCGCAGGACCCGGCGCCGCACATCGCGCAACTGCTGTACCGTGCCTCGTTGCAGTCCCTGCTGGATTTCGTCTTCGTGCTGTTGTGCCACGCCAACCCGGACCGCCACCGCCAGCTCGGGGTGAACCTGGAACGGATCGAACACCTGATCGACACCTGATTGCCGGAGTCCACCATGCTGCCGTTGCTGCGTACCGTTCTTGCCGTGGCCATGCTGGCCACCACCCTGCCCGCCGCCGCGCTGTCACCGCCGGTGCCGCCCCTGCTGAGCAGCGCGCAGGTGGTGGTGGTGACCACCGCCGACTGGGACGCCACCGAGGGCCAGCTGCAGGCCTACGAGCGCACCGCGCAGGGCTGGCAGCCGCATGGCAGCGCCTTCAGCGTGGCGGTGGGCCGCAACGGCAGTGCCTGGGGCATCGGCCTGGTGGTGACCCCGCCGGACGGCCCGCAGAAGCAGGAAGGCGACGGCCGCAGCCCGGCCGGCGTGTTCGCCATCGGCCCGGCCTTCGGCTACGCCGCCACGCTGGCCAGCGCCCTGCCCTACCAGCCGATGCAGGCCAGCAGCTACTGCATGGACGTGCCCGATTCGCCGTATTACAACCGCATCGTCGATGCCGACGTGGTCGGCGCCGAGGCAGTGGCAGGGTCCACCGAGCCGATGCGGCTGGATCTGCACAACACGGGCGATGTGCGCTATCGCCAAGGCTTTGTGATCGCGCACAACCCCCAGGCGGTGCCAGGACGGGGCAGCTGCATCTTCGCCCACCTGTGGCGCGCGCCGGGCGAGGCCACCGCCGGCTGCACGGCCATGCAGCCCGACCACATGCAGGCCCTGCTGGGCTGGCTGGACCCGGCCCGGCAACCGCGTTTCGTGCTGATGCCGCGCAGCGAGTACCACCGCCTGCAGGGCCCGCTGCAATTGCCGGTGCTGGCGGAGACCGCACGGTGAGCGCCCCTGCCGATCCACAGCTGGAACGCGCGGTCAGCCGCTGGCAGATCGTCGGCCTGTCGATCAACGATGTGATCGGCAGTGGCATCTACCTGCTGCCCGCGGCCACCGTCGCCCTGCTCGGGCCGTTCAGCCTGTGGGGCGTGGTTGCCGCCGGCATCGTGGTGGCACTGCTGGTGCTCTGCTACGCGCAGGCAGCCAGCTACTTCGACGAACCCGGCGGCAGCTACCTCTACGCACGCGAGGCGTTCGGCCGCTTTGCCGGCTTCGAGATCGGCTGGATGATCTGGCTCACCCGGATCAGCTCGGCGGCAGCATTGAGCAATGCACTGGCCGACGCCGTCGCGCGGTTCTGGCCGTGGGCCGGGCACGACCTCGGCCGCGTGCTGATCATCGTGGTCTCGCTGGGCTTCCTCACCGCCGTCAACGTGGCCGGCGTGCGTTCGGCGGCGCGTACCGGGGTGATCCTGGTGATCGGCAAGCTGCTGCCGCTGCTGCTGTTCGTGGCCATCGGCGCGTTCTACGTGGACATGGACCTGGCCTTCTCCGGGGTGCGCCCGGATCCGCACGACCTGCAGCGCATGGGCGAGGCGGCGTTGCTGCTGCTTTACGCCTATGCCGGTTTCGAGAACATCCCGGCCGCCGCGGGCGAGTACAGGAATCCGCGCCGCGACATTCCGTTCGCGCTGATCACCATGATCATCAGCGTCACCGTCATCTACGGCGCGGTACAGCTGGTGGCACAGGGCACGCTGGCCAACCTGGCGGCCTCGCCCACGCCGCTGGCCGACGCCGCCTCCCGCTTCGGCGGCGAAGCGCTGGCGCTGATCCTCACCGTGGGCGCCACCATTTCCATCCTGGGCACCAACAGCAACACCATGATGATGGGGCCGCGCTTCCTGTTTGCCCTGGCCCGCGACGGCTACGGGCCGAAGCTGCTGGCCAACGTGCACCCGCGCTTCCGCACGCCGGCGGCAGCCATCGTGACCCAGGGCGTGATCGCACTGGCGCTGGCGCTGTCCGGCTCGTTCGTGCAGCTGGCGCTGTTGTCGATGACCACGCGCCTGTTCGCCTATATCGGCACGGCCGCCGCGGTGCTGGTGCTGGCGCGTCGTTTCCGCGACCGCCCCGGTGCGCTGAAGCTGCCGGGTGGCCCGGTGATTCCGGTGCTGGCGCTGGTGCTGTGCGTGGCGCTGTTCGTGAGTGCCAGCTGGCAGAACATCGCCGCCGCCGGCATCGCCTTCGCGGTGGGCGCGGTGATCTACATGCTGCCGCGCAAGGACCGACCGGCCTGAACAGACACCGCGCGGTGGACGACGCTTGATGTGTCATTCACCTCGTGGGTCCACGCCGTTAACCGGCCACTGGGTAGGGTGGAACCTCACCCAACCGGAGCCACCACATGCCTACCGATTACCAGATTCCCGGCCGGGTGCCGGAAGACGGTGTGCCGCGCCAGGCGGTCTCGGACTATTGGCGCGAACGCTTTCCGAGCGAGCCGTACTACGACAACAGCCAGTTCTACGACGATTATGAGCCGGCCTACCAGCTGGGCCACTACTCCCGCGCCGACGAGATGATCCGCGCGTACGAGCAGGTGGAAGCCGAACTGGAAACCCGCTGGGCGCAGGAGCGCGGCAAGAGCAAGCTGACCTGGGACCAGGCCCGCAACGCCGTGCGCCGCGGCTGGGATGAATCCACCGCCCTGCGCCAGGCGCACTTGGACAAGGGCGTGCCGCGCGGTACCTGAGGCACGGCGCGGCATTACCCGGTGCTTTAGTCGCTGCTGGGCAGCGACGGCACCACGCGTTCGCGACCACCCGCGGCCATCAGGTCGCGGGTGTTCTTCTGCACCGCCACTGCGCCGAACAGGCTCAGGGCGAAGGCCATGCCGTAAAAGCCTTTTTCGCTCAGCAGCAGGGTGGCGTTCCACAGGCCCACCAGCAGCAACAGCAGCGAGGCCAGCAGGGCGAACCAGCACAGCGCGTAATACAGCCCACTGACGGGAATGTCCTCGACGCGGTCGCGCACGCTCTTCTGCAGCGACACCGCGGCGAACAGGCCGAACAACAGCAGGGTGAGGTAATAGCCCTTCTCGTTGAGGGCCATCTCGGCATTGAACAGGCCGACCAGATACGCGACCGCGCCAAGCAGCAGCGCACTCCACGAGGCGGCGATGAACGCGGGGGACGGTTTGTGCACCTGTTGCTTCATTGATACAACTCCATTTGAGGGCGGCAAGCCGCACGCCGCCCCGCGGGCGGCCCGGGCCAACGGTAGCCGATCCGACGCCGCACGCCTACCGGCAATGACCTATGGTCCACGCCGCGTTGATAGGCATGCTGTACAACCATGGCTGGCCATCGTATCCCCACCCGGAGATTCCCCATGACCCGCAAGCTGCTGCTCTCGCTCGCCGTCGCCCTCACCCTGCCTGTGTTCACCACCGCCTGCGTGGCCGCCGACAAGGCTGCATCGCCTGTGCTGGAGAAGGCCCAATGGCCATTCGCCGCCACCGAGGTAGCCCGTTTCGACGAGCCCTGGGCGATGAGCTTCCTGCCCGATGGCAGCCTGCTGGTCAGTGAAAAGTCCGGTGCACTGCAGCACCTGGACCTGAAGACCGGCAAGGCCGCCGCCATCAGCGGCGTGCCGGACGTGGCCTACGGCGGCCAGGGCGGCTTTGGCGACATCCTGCCGCATCCCGGCTTTGCCAGGAACCAGTGGGTGTACCTGAGCTATGCCGAAGCCGGCACGGGCGCCACCAGCGGCGCGGCCGTGGCGCGTGCGCGGCTGGCGCTGGCGGCCGACGGCAGCGGATCGCTCAAGGACCTGAAGGTGATCTGGCGTCAGACGCCCAAGGTGGAAGGCAAGGGCCACTACGGCCACCGCCTGGCCTTCGGCCCGGACGGCAAGCTGTGGATCACCTCCAGCGAGCGGCAGAAGTTCGACCCGGCCCAGGACATGGCCAGCAACCTCGGCAAGATCGTGCGCCTCAACGACGATGGCAGCGTGCCGGCCGACAATCCCTTCGCCGCGCAGGGCGGGGTGGCCGCACAGGTGTGGTCGCTGGGCCATCGCAACGCGCTGGGCATCGCCTTCGATGCGCGCGGCAAGCTGTGGGTGCACGAGATGGGCCCGGCCGGCGGCGACGAACTCAACCTGATCGTGCGTGGCGCCAACTACGGCTACCCGATCGTCTCCAACGGCAACCACTACGACGGCCGCGACATCCCCGACCACAGCACCCGCCCCGAGTTCGCCGCGCCCAAGGTGACCTGGACGCCGGTGATCTCCCCGGCAGGCTTCATCATCTACAGCGGCACGCTGTTCCCGCAGTGGAAGGGCAGCGGCTTCATCGGCGGGCTTTCGTCCAAGGCGCTGGTGCGGGTGGCCTTCCAGGGCGACAGCGCGCGCGAGGCCGAGCGCTTTGACATGGGTGAGCGCATCCGCGAAGTGGAACAAGGCCCGGACGGGGCGATCTGGCTGCTCGAAGACGGCAAGAACGGGCGCCTGCTCAAGCTCACCCCAAAGGCTTGAGCCACCTCGACGCTGCCGGCGATGGCCGGCAGCGTCGGTGCCCCGCTGCGCCTACTGGATGGTCACGACCTTGACCTCGGTGCGGCTGCAGGCCGTATCCAGGCAGGCGCCGTTGAGCCACACCTGGCCATCGCCGATCATCACGCCCTGCTGGTTGACCATGACCGTGTCGAAGGTCTGCGCGGCAATGACCTTGCGCACGGCCGGGGTGAGGATGCGTTCGTAATTGCGCTGGAACTCGCCCGGGCCGGTGATCCTGCCGCCCTTGGCGATGTTCAGCGGGAAGCGCACCTGCTCCACCACCGCCGCGCGATCATTGCCGTTGACCGCCTTCTGGAAGGCGTTGAATACCGCTTCGTACTGCGCTGCATCGCCCAGGATGCGGTCGATGCGCTGGCGCACGTCGTCGGCAGCGGCCGTGCCCGGCGCGGCGCTCGCGTCGGTGGCCGGAGTGGGCGTGGCGGCGGCATCCGGCGCCGGCGTGCCTGCGCTGACCGCATCGGGTGACAGCCCCGACGCGGGCACCGTGTCACCCGGCGTGGGCCGGCTTTCAGGAATCGCGGTGGCCGGGCCCTGCGCCGGATCGGCGCCGGCGCGCTCGGCCGGCGGCGTGGACGGGCTGCAGGCGGCCAGCCACAACGGGCTGGCCAGGGCCAGCAACAAGGGGGTACGGGTCAGTCGCATGCGGGGCTCCATCGGTTTCACGAGGGAGCCAGCCTAGCGGCCATCACGTCAGACGACGATGACGGCCGCCCACGCAGGCCGGATCAGCCTGCCCGCAGCTCGACGTTGACCGGCTCGCCGCTGGCCGAGGACGCGCACACCCACAGGTCGAACTGGCCCGGCTCGGCGCCGAACACCCCATCGCGACCGGTGAAGCCCAGCGCATGGCGATCCAGGGTGAACACCACCTGGGTGCTCTGGCCCGGCTGCAGGGCCACCTTGCGGAAGTCCTTCAGCTCGCGCACCGGCCGCACGCGGCTGGCCACGCGGTCGTGGATGTACAGCTGCACCACTTCCTCACCCGCCACCGCGCCGGTGTTGGTGAGCGTGGTGCTGATGGTCAGGCTCTCGTCCCAGCCCAGCGTGCTGCTGCTCAGCTGCGGCACGCCGTACTCGAAGGTGGTGTAGCCCACGCCGTGCCCGAACGGATACAACGCCTCGTTCGGGATCTCGCGCCAGCGCGCCTTGAACTCGGACATGGTCGGCAGTTCCGGGCGACCGGTGCGCGGGTGGTTGTAGAAGAACGGCTGCTGGCCGGACACCTGCGGGAAGCTCACCGGCAGGCGGCCGGACGGGTTGTAATCGCCGAACAGCACATCGGCCACCGCGTGCCCGGTCTGGGTCCCCAGGTACCAGGTGATCGCCACCGCATGCGCATTGCGCACCGCGCCCTGCAGCGCCAGCGCGCGACCATTGCGCAGCAGCACCACCAGCGGCTTGCCGGTCATGGCCACCGCCTCGGCCAGCGCCTGCTGCGCGGCCGGCAGGGTGATCTCCACGCGCGACTGCGCCTCGCCGCTGTAACGCTGCGGTTCGCCCAGTGCCAGTACCACCACGTCGGCCCGCAGCGCGGCGGCCACGGCCTGCTCGATGCCATCCTGCACGGCCGCTTCCAGATCGCAGCCGGGCACGATTTCCAGCAGCGCCTCATCGCCGATCGCCGCGCGCACGCCGGTTTCCAGGCTGACGTAACGCGACTTGTCGCCGAACAAGGTCCAGCAGCCTTCGATGTTCTCGCGGTCCTGCACGAACGGGCCGATCAGCGCGATCTTCTGCCCGGTCTTCTTCAGCGGCAGCACCGCGTCGGTGTTCTTGAGCAGCACGATCGAACGGCGCGCGGCATCGCGCGACAGTTCGTCATGCGCGGCGATGTGCGCGGTGGACGCTTCGCGGTCCAGGTCCAGCGACCGGTAGGGGTCGTCGAACAGGCCGATGGCATCCTTCAGGCGCAGGATCCGGCGCACCGACTCGTCCAGCGTGGCCATCGGCACTTCGCCACTCTCGATCAGGCCCGGCAGGTGCTCGGCGTAGAAGCCGCTCTGCATGCTCAGGTCCAGGCCGGCGGTGAACGCCTTGGCGGTGGCGTCGCGGTCATCGGCGGCGTAGCCGTGGGCGACCAGTTCCATGTCGGCGGTGTAATCGGAGATCACCACGCCCGGGAACTTCCATTCGCCGCGCAGGATGTCGGTGAGCAGTTCGGCGTTGGCGCTGGCGGGCACGCCGTTGATGTCATTGAAGGAGGACATCACCGTGAGTGCGCCGGCGTCGAAGGCGGCCTGGAACGGCGGCAGGTGCACATCGCGCAGGGTCTGCGGGGAGATATCCACCATGTTGTATTCCATCCCGGCCATCACCGCGCCGTAGGCGGCAAAGTGCTTCGGGGTGGCCAGCAGCGCGTCGGCCGCGCGCAGGTCCGGGCCCTGGAAGCCGCGCACGCGGGCGGCGGCGAAACGGCAGCCCAGCACCACGTCCTCACCGGCGCCCTCGGCGCCACGGCCCCAGCGCTGGTCACGGGCGATGTCCACCGCCGGCGCATAGGTCCAGTGCAGGCCGGCCGCGGTGGCTTCCACCGCAGTGGCGCGCGCCGTGCGCTCGGCCAGGTCCGGCTCGAAGCTGGCCGCTTCGCCCAGCGGGATCGGGAACACCGTGCGCATGCCGTGGATCACGTCGGCGGCCAGGATCACCGGAATGCCCAGACGGCTCTCTTCCAGCGCCACCTGCTGGATGCGGCGGCCCGCTTCCACGCCCACGCCGTTGAACAGCGATCCCACCTTGCCCTCGCGCACCTGCTGCAGCACCTGGTCGGCGTTGAGCACGTTGGCCTCCGGATTCACGTCCGGGGCGAACGGCCGGACCATGTCGGCGAACACACCCAACTGGCCGACTTTTTCTTCGACGGTCATCTTGGCAATGAGGGTTTCGATACGATCGGCGGCCACCGGCTGTCCTTATGAAAACGTTTACAAGGCCGGGATTCTAGCGTTCCCGGGCCCGTTGTGAATGATTTTGGCGTTCATTTTTCTTCCCCGGGGGAAGAACCCCGTCGCCGCGAGCACGGCAACGGGGGCTCAGGAGCTTACTCTGCGGCGGCCGGGCGCGGCTGGACGGCCATCAACATCGCATCGCTGGACGCCTGGAACACGCGCAGCCCGAACGCCGGCAGGGTGGCCAGCAGGTGGTCGAACACATCCGACTGCACGCCTTCGTACTCGCCCCAGGCGGTGCTGCGGGTGAAGCAGTAGATCTCCAGCGGCAGGCCTTCGGTAGTGGGCTGCAGCTGCCGTACCAGCAGCGTCATATCCGTATGGATGCCCGGATGCTGGCGCAGGTAGCGCTCCACATACGCGCGGAAGGTGCCCAGGTTGGTGACCCGGCGCGCGTTGACCGCGGCCATGCCCTTGGCCTGCAGCCCGGCGTTCCACTGCGCCAGTTCGGACTGCTTCTCGCGCAGGTAATCGCCCAGCACCGCGAACTGCTCCAGCCGGGCCAGCATCGGCGCCTCCACGAAGCCCACGCTGTGCTGGTCCAGGTACAGCGCGCGCTTGATCCGGCGGCCACCCGCCTCCTGCATGCCGCGCCAGTTCTTGAACGACTCGGTCACCAGCTTCTTGGTCGGGATGGTGGTGATGGTCTTGTCGAAGTTCTGCACGGTGATGGTGTGCAGGGCGATATCGATGACATCGCCATCGGCGTTCTGGCTGGGCATCTCGATCCAGTCGCCCAGCCGCACCCGGCCATCGCCACTGATCTGCACGCTGGCCACCAGCGACAGGATGGTGTCCTGGAAGATCAGCATCAGCACCGCGGTGGCCGCGCCCAGGCCGGTCACCAGGTAACGCAGGTCCACGCCGGCCAGGGTGGCCACGATCGACAACCCGGCGATGACGAAGATGACGATCTTGGCCACCTGCAGGTAGCCCTTGATCGGCTTGTTGCGCGCGTCGGGGCGGCGCTCGTAGAGGTCGTTGGCCGCATCCAGCGCGTGCGAGATCGCCAGCGTCACGGTCAGGATCGCCCAGGCCTGGCAGGCCCCGATGACCAATGCCACCAGCGGCGGCGGCAGGTCGGGCACCACGGTGATGCCGGCGGCGATGACCTGGCTGGGCACCACGTTGGACAACCGCGACACCACCCGCATCACGTTGCTGCCGCGCCCGCCGTGGGCGGCGCCGCCGGGCAGGCGGTTGATCAACCCGCGCAGGCCGCGCAGCAGGATCTTCTTGGTGACGAAATTGGCCAGCCACGCTGCCAGCACCAGCAGGCCCAGCACCGCACCCGTATAGGCCCACGGCCAAGGTTCCAGCGCGCGCTGCAGGTCGTCCAGCCAACGCACCGCCACTACTGCATTCAACATCGTGTATCGATCTCCGTTCCGGGGGCTGTCAGGGGCGTGCCGGTGATGGCGCGCTGCGCTCGATGATCACGCCCACCGCGCGCGCGCCGCGCACCGCACCGGGCTTGCTCAACTTGAGCCGCAGCCACTCCACCTTGAATTCACGCAGCACGATCTCGGCAATGCGCTCGGCCAGGGTTTCGACCAGGCCGAAATCGGACTCGCGCACGAACTGCTCGATGCGCTTGCTCACGGCCTTGTAATTGAGGGTATCGGCGATGTCGTCGCTGGCCGCCGGGCGACGGTTGTCGAAGCCCATTTCCAGGTCGAAACGCAGGGTCTGGCGGATCCGCCGTTCCCAGTCGTAGATGCCGATCAGGGCATCGATCTCGAGCCCTTCGATGAATACCTTGTCCATAGCCGCCAACCACTGAAAACAGGTCGTCATGGTAACGGGCCAGCGCCGCGCCTGCCTGAAACGACCTGCGGCCGGGCGCGCACGGACGGGTCAGAGGCCTAAAGCAAGATGCCCTGCCCCACGTTCCGCGCATGGCGCGTTTACCGCTGCGACCGCGGCAAGGGGCATCGGCGCCGCCTCGTTTGCCGCCAGTCACAGTTCTCACGCGAGCGTCGCCGCGACCGCGGTTGACCCCGCCAAACAGGCCGGGATGGACGGCTGGCCGCCACTGAAAGGGCGTCGCGCACCCGCCACTTGGACGAGGAGAGGTCGACATGCCACGCACCCGTTCGATCCGGGCGCAACGGCGGCACGCTGCGATGCGACACCCACGCGGGCTCGCATCGCGCTGCCGCCTCACAGCGCCGGCAGCGTCGCCATGTCCCAGCGCGGGGTGACCTGCACCTGCGGCGGGGTGTGCTGGCCGGCTTCCAGGCGCAGCGCGCCGGCGAAGGCGATCATCGCGCCGTTGTCGGTGCACAGGGCCGGGCGCGGGAAGCAGGCGCGGCCGCCGCGGCGGGCAGCCATCTGCTGCAGCTTGGCGCGCAGGCGCTTGTTGGCGCCCACGCCGCCGGCCACCACGATCACATCGGTGCCCGCCGCATCCAGCGCGCGCTCGCATTTGATGGCCAGGGTTTCCACCACCGCATCTTCAAAGCCGCGGGCGATATCGGCCCGGGTCTGCTCGCTCTGATCACTGTCGCGCCAGGCCAGCAGCACCTGGGTCTTCAGGCCGGAGAAGCTGAAATCCAGCCCCGGCCGGTCGGTCATGGGGCGGGTGAACGTGTACTTGCCCGGGGTACCGCGCTCGGCCAGCGCCGCCAGCTGCGGGCCGCCCGGGTACGGCAGCCCCATCAGCTTGGCGGTCTTGTCGAAGGCCTCGCCGGCCGCGTCGTCCAGGGTCTCGCCCAGCAGGCGGTACTGGCCGATCCGGTCCACCGCCACCAGCTGGGTATGCCCGCCGGACACCAGCAGGGCCACGAACGGCGCCTGCGGCGGGTCGTCTTCCATCAGCGGGGCCAGCAGATGCCCTTCCATGTGGTGGACCCCCACCGCCGGCACGTCCAGCGCCCAGGCCAGCGAGCGGGCCACGCCGGCCCCCACCAGCAGCGCGCCCACCAGCCCCGGGCCAGCCGTGTAGGCCACCCCGTCGATGTCGGCCACGTCCATCCCGGCCTCGGCCAGGGTCTGGCGGATCAACGGCAGCAGCTTGCGCACATGGTCGCGGCTGGCCAGTTCAGGCACCACCCCGCCGTATTCGGCGTGAAGGGCGATCTGGCTGTACACGGTATGGGCGCGCAGGGCGTCCGGGCCGGCCAGGGCGGTGTCATACACCGCCACGCCGGTCTCATCGCAGGAAGATTCGATACCAAGGACTCGCATACCGGGTATTATGGACCGCTGAGGCCCCGGCAGCGTTACCGCCAGCCCACCCGACACCACCTGTGGCCAAGAAGTTCGCCGGGGTGGGTTGCAACTTCTTTTGTCGCCGCTATAATGTGCGGCTCTCACCGGGCGTGACCCGGTTCTACTGTGTCCCGGAGATTCCATGCCCAGCGTTAAAGTCCGCGAGAACGAGCCCTTCGAGTTTGCGCTCCGTCGCTTCAAGCGCACCTGCGAAAAGGCCGGCGTGCTGGCCGAAACCCGCAAGCGCGAGTTCTACGAAAAGCCGACCCAGGAGCGCAAGCGTAAAGCTGCTGCTGCTGTGAAGCGTCAGCTGCGTCGCTCCTCGCGCGACGTCACCAAGCGTCAGCGCCTGTACTGATCTACGCAACTTCGATGCGGCAGACCCTGTGTCTGTCGCGGCGGAGCCGAAGCCGGAGCGCGTGAGCGTTACCGGCTTTTTGCGTTCCAGTCGTTTGGCGTCCCTACCCGCTCTTTTGACCGAATACGAGGTGTTCCATGAGCCTGAAGCAGCAGCTCACCGATGACATGAAGGCGGCCATGAAGGCCGGCGAGAAGCACCGCCTGGGCGTGATCCGCCTGATGCTGGCCGACATCAAGCGCAAGGAAGTGGACGAGCGCATCGAGCTGGACGACGCTGCCGTGCTCGCCGTGCTGGAGAAGATGGTCAAGCAGCGCAAGGATTCGGTCAGCCAGTTCGAGGCCGCCAACCGTGAAGACCTGGCCGTGATCGAGCGCGAGGAAATCGTGGTGATCGACCAGTACCTGCCGACCAAGCTGGGCGAGGCCGAGATCGTGGCCGCCATCCAGGCTGCCATCGCCGAAACCGGCGCGGCCAGTCCGGCCGACATCGGCAAGCTGATGGGCGCGCTCAAGCCCAAGCTCGCCGGCCAGGCCGACATGGGCCTGGTGTCCAAGCTGGTCAAGCAGCAGCTGGCCAGTTGATCGGCGCCGGGTAGCGACCCACGGTCGTTACCTGCCCGGCCGGATGCGACGACATCCGGCACCACCGGCTTGCCGCAGGCTGCTGGCGCGGGGTGTTGGTGCATGCACGCACGCCCCGCTTCACCCCGCCTTCGGCCCGGGCCTGCAAAAATCGACGGCATGTCTTCACTGCCGCCTGCCCCCGCACCCGACGCCGCTCCCACGCCCGCCCACGCCGGCGTGCCGCAACGCCTGCACAAGTACGTGGACAGGCTGCAACGCAGCTTCCCCATGGCCGTGGGCAAACGCTTCGTCGATATCGACGTGCTGACCCAGGCCGCCTCGGTCTCGTTCTACGCCCTGCTCTCGATGGCCCCGCTGCTGGTGCTGCTGCTCTGGCTCACCGCCTCGCTGTACCCGCCGGCGCAGCAGGCGCTGATTGCGCAGATCAACGACGTGGCCGGCAGCAGTGCGGCCACCGTGGCCGACACCGTGCTGAAGAATGCCGACAACCAGCCCGACGTGGGCTCGCTGGCCGGGGTGTGGAGCACGCTGCTGCTGTTCATTGGCGCCACCGCGGTGTTTGCGCAGCTGCAGAACGCGCTCAACCTGATCTTCAACACCAGCGGCGAACGCCTGGACGGCGTGGTGGCCTGGCTGCGCAAGCGGGTGTTTTCCTTCGGCGTGGTGCTGGCGCTGGGCTTCCTGCTGATCCTGTCGATGACCGCCACCACCATGCTGCAGGTGGCCTTCGCGCAGTTGCCCTCGGTGCTGCCGGCGGTGGGCTACCTGACCAGCCTGGCGCTGTACACGGTGGGCTTTGCCTTCCTCTACCACTACCTGCCCGACCGTCGCGTGGCCTGGCGCCAGGCCTTCATCGGCGGGGCGATCACCTCGGCGCTGTTCGCGCTGGGGCGCTACGCCATCGGCCTGTACATCGCCACGGTGGCGCCCGGCAGCGCCTACGGCTCGATGGGCGCGCTGGTGATCTCGCTGGTGTGGATCTACTACGCCACTGTGGTGTTTTTCGTCGGGGCGCTGATGACCGCGGTGATCGACGAGCGGCTGCGCGCGCGCCATCACCTGGCCGTGGCCGGCATCCCCACGCCGAAACCGGGCGAAGCGACCGGCAGCTAGTAGACTAGTCCGACCCCCGCTTCTGCGCGTGGCCGTGACCGGCCGCGCCCCCTGCCTGCTGCCCATGGCTCGTATCCCCGACGCATTCATCGACGACCTGCTGGCCCGCTCCGACATCGTCGAGGTGGTGGGCAGCCGCGTGCCGTTGAAGCGCCAGGGCAAGGAGTACGCCGCGCGCTGTCCGTTCCATGACGAGCGCTCGGCCTCGTTCACGGTCTCGCCGACCAAGCAGTTCTACCACTGCTTCGGCTGCGGCGCGCACGGCACCGCGATCAGCTTCCTGATGAATTACGACCGCCTCGAGTTCCTCGACGCGGTCGACGAGCTGGCCAAGCGCGTGGGCATGGAAGTGCCGCGCGATACCCAGCCGCGCACCGCCCAGCAGCAGGACGACAGCCGCGAGCTGTACTCGGCGCTGGATGCGGCCACGCGCTTTTTCCAGAAGTCGCTGGAAGGCAGCGACAAGGCGCGCGCCTACCTGGACCAGCGTGGCGTGGATGAGGAAAACCGCACACGGTTTGCGATCGGCTATGCACCGGACGGCTACAGCGCATTGAAAGATGCGCTGGGCAAGGACGAGCGGCGCATGAAGCTGCTGGACCGCGCCGGGCTGTTTTCCAAGAACGATCGCGGCCACGTCTACGACAAGTTCCGCGACCGGGTGATGTTCCCGATCTTCGACCGCCGCGGCCGCGTGATCGCCTACGGCGGCCGGGTCATGGAGAAGGACGACGGCCCCAAGTACCTGAACTCGCCCGAGACCGCGCTGTTCCACAAGGGCCGCGAGCTGTACGGCCTGTGGCAGGTGCGCCAGGCCAACCAGAAGATCGAACGGCTGATCGTGGTCGAAGGCTACATGGACGTGGTCTCGCTGTTCCAGTTCGGGGTCACCCAGGCGGTGGCCACGCTGGGCACGGCGACCACCCCGGACCACGCCGAACTGCTGTTCCGCAACGCGCCGGACGTGTTTTTCTGCTTCGATGGCGATGCCGCCGGCCGTCGCGCCGGCTGGCGTGCGCTGGAGTCGGTGCTGCCGCGCATGAAGGACGGCCGCCAGGCCTTCTTCCTGTTCCTGCCCGATGGCGAAGACCCGGACACCATCGTGCGCAAGGAAGGCCGCGAGGGCTTCGATGCGCGCCTGCAGCAGGCCACGCCGCTGTCGCAGTTCTTCTTCGACGAGCTTACCCGCGAGGTCAACATGGCCACGCTGGACGGCAAGGCGCGACTGGCCGAACGCGCCAAGCCGATGCTGGCGCAGATTCCCGATGGCGCCTTCGGCGACCTGATGAAGCAGCAGCTGACCACGCTGACCGGCCTGGGTGCCAAGCCCGGCGCGCCGGCACAGCCGTCGCGCCCCGCGCCGCGTGCCGTGGCGCCCACCCAGCGGCGCAGCCTGGTGCGCGCTGCCATCGCGATCCTGCTGCAGCAGCCGTCACTGGCGATGACCCTGGAAGGCCACCACTTCAACGGCCTGCGCCTGCCCGGCATCGAACTGCTGCTGGAGCTGCTGGGGCTGGTGGAACAGCGCCCGGACATCAGCACCGGCGCATTGCTGGAGCACTTCGACGGGCGTGAAGAGCAGGAGGCGCTGCACAAGCTGGCCGCGCAGACCCTGCCCGGCGACGAGGCGATGTGGACCCAGGAACTGCACGATGCAGTGGCCCAGCTGGAGAAACAGCTGCTGATGCAACGTCTGGATGAGCTTCAGGCAAAGCAGAGCCAGCAGGGTCTGGACGATACTGACAAGTACGAGCTGCGCGAACTGCTCAAGGCGCGCAGCACCCTCCGCTTCTGACCGACGGAGCCGCCGTGGCATCCCACATCGCACGTTCCACCGCACCGATCGTCCGCTGGCTCCGCGCTGGCGTCATGGCCGCGCTGTTCGCGCCGTGCCTGCCCACCTGGGCGGCGGAACTGCCATTCGCACAACCACGGCCGCAGCTGTACACCGCCGGGCAACCCAGCGCTGCCGAGCTGCAGCAAGCGGCCGCTGCCGGGATCACCACCGTGATCGACCTGCGCCAGCCCGACGAGGCGCGTGGCTTCGATGAAACCGCCGCAGCCGAGCGACTTGGCCTGCGCTATGTGCGCATTCCCGTTGCGGGTGCCGCCGGCCTGACCGACGCCAACGCGCAGGCGCTGCGTACCGCCCTGGCGCAGAGCCAGGGCCCGGTGCTGCTGCACTGCGCCTCCGGCAACCGCGCCGGTGCATTGCTGGCCGTGCTGGAGGCGCGTGACGGTGCCTCGGTGGACAAGGCCCTGCAGCTCGGCCGCGAGGCCGGCATGACCTCGCTGGAAGCGCCGACCCGTGTCCTGCTGGAGCAGGACGCCGCGCGTTGAACCCGCTCTTCTTCTCCCGCTCACTTCCCTGCTCTACAGGAGCCTGCCCACCATGACCCGCTGGTGGTCGCGCCTGCGACCGGACAACTTCACCCTCGCCCTGCTCTGCACCGTGCTGCTGGCGTCCTTCCTGCCGATGCACGGCGCCGCCGCGATGGTGCTCGACGATGTCACCGACGTCGCCATCGCCGCACTGTTCTTCCTGCACGGCGCACGCCTGCCGCGTGAGTCGATCGTCGCCGGTCTGCTGCACTGGCGCCTGCACCTGACCATCCTGGCCTGCACCTTCGTGATGTTCCCGTTGCTGGGGCTGATGTTCAAACCGCTGGATGGCTGGCTGCTCACCCCCGAGCTGTACATCGGCGTGCTGTTCCTGTGCGCGCTGCCGTCCACGGTGCAGTCCTCGATCGCGTTCACCTCGATCGCCCGCGGCAACGTCCCGGCGGCCGTGTGCAGCGCCTCGCTGTCGAGCATCCTCGGCGTGTTCCTGACCCCGCTGCTGCTGGCCTTGCTGGCCGGCACCGAAGGCGGCATGCACAACCCCGGCCAGGCCATCGTGAGCATCATGCTGCAGCTGCTGGTGCCGTTCGTGGCCGGCCACCTGCTGCGCCCGTGGATCGCCGGCTGGGTGGAACGCCAGCGCGCGCTGCTGCGCTACACCGACCAAGGCACGATTCTGCTGGTGGTCTACTCCGCCTTCGGCGAAGCGGTGAGCGAGGGGCTGTGGAGCAAGACGCCGCTGCTGTCGCTGTTGAGCGTGGCGGTGGTGGCAGCAGTGCTGCTCGGCATCGCGATGCCGCTGATCCGCTTCATCGCGCGCCGGCTGGGCTTCAACCGCGAAGACGAGATCACCATCCTGTTCTGCGGCTCCAAGAAGAGCCTGGCTACCGGCGTGCCCATCGCCAAGGTGCTGTTCGCCGGCGGCAGCCTCGGTGCGATCGTGCTGCCGATCATGATCTACCACCAGATCCAGCTGATCGTCTGCGCGATGATCGCGCAGCGGTATGCGCGCGATCCAATCGTGCCGGCGCCGGTCATCGACCAGGATTGAACCGCGCGGGGCGCGCGCACAGGCCTTGGGGGCGCTTGCCCGGCGGAGTCGCGTTTACCGCGCCATTCGGGGCGCGCTTCGGCGTGGGTCATGCGCACCATCGGCCGGGACGCACGGTCGGCAGTGATTTGCGAAACGCCCTGCCGGGGCGCTACGCACCGCCTCGCCGCACGCAACATCGGCCGGGCAACGTCGGTGCCTTACTCGCCCCGCACAGGATGATCCTGGCGGTCGATCAGGGTGCCCACGCTCAAGGCAGGCATCCATATCCACAGATCGTACGGCCGGCCCGTGTCGGTATCTGCTTTCGGTGCGCGTGGCGGACGCGCGGTCAACGGGATCGCGCGGCACGGCTGGACGCAGGCCCAGAAGTGACCCCGCAACGCCTCCAGGCGCACGCTGTAGAGCGGCAGGTCCAGCAGGTACGCGGCCATCGTCTTCTGTTGCATCTCCGGGGGCGCATCGGCCGACCGGGTGCGCATGGCGTGCACGTTGCCGGTCAGCACCAGCATCCGTGCATCGGCGGGGAGCGCGTTGAACTGCTGGCGCAGATGCGTGGCCATGGCGGCATCGCGCTGATCACTGCGGGTGGATGCGCCGGTCTCTTCGTCATAGCCGGCCACGCCCACATCGCGGCCCTGGGCGCGCAACACGCGAACGGCCTCGATCAGCGCCAGCATGTCGCGGCTGCGCCGGCCGTCATGCTGATCGTCCTTGACCCGCCAGAACGGCGAGGTCCGCAGCGCGTCGCGCGCATCGGTACCGCCATCGGAACGCAGGTAGCGTGCCAGGGCGACGTTCTCGCTCATCGGCAGTTCCAGTGCCAGCCGCACGGCGGCCGTGTCGCGGCTGTAGCGCTCCATCAGATCGGCCACCAGCAGCGGCGTTTCGGCGGTGCCGTGGTACTCGCCGAGCACGACCAGGCGGTGCTCGCCGGCGTGCGCCATGATCTGCGTGGCCGTGTCGTCGGGCGCAGGCGCGGCCATCGCCGCGCTGCACAGCAGGGTCATGGCCAGTACCGCGCTTCGCATCCATCGTTTCATGCCGTCACGTCCTGTTCGGTCATGAACGCAATGGCGACGGTTGCCGAAGATTCAAGGCCGGCGTCGCAGCCCGCGCCCGTACCCTACAGCCAGGGCAGCATCCAGTGGTCCACCATCAGGAAGGCGAACAGCGCCATCAGGTAGACGATGGAATAGCCGAACATCTTCATCGAGAAGATCTCATCGGGCGGGTTGAGCATGCGCCAGGCATACCAGACGAAGACCGCGTTGAGCACGATCGCAGCGCCCAGGTAGAACGCGCCGCTCATGCCGAACACGACCGGCAGGATGCTCACCACGGCCAGCGCGATCGAATAGACCAGGATCGACTTGCGGGTATAGGCCACGCCATGGGTGACCGGCAGCATCGGGATTTCAGCCTTGGCGTAATCCTCGCGGCGGAAGATCGCCAGCGCCCAGAAGTGCGGGGGGGTCCAGATGAAGATGATCAGCACCAGCAGCGAGGCATACGCCCAGTCCCACGGGCCCTGCATGCCGGTGATCGCGGCCCAGCCCAGCATCGGCGGGGTAGCCCCGGCCAGGCCACCGATGACGATGTTCTGCGAGGTCGCGCGCTTGAGGTACACGGTGTAGATCACCGCATAGCCGATCAGCGAGGCGAAGGTCAGCACCGCGGTGATCACGTTGACCCAGACCACCAGGATGGTCATCGACAGCGCGATCAGCAGGCCGGCAAACACCAGCACCTGCCACGGCTTGACCTTGCCCACCACCAGTGGGCGCCACGAGGTGCGCGCCATCTGCGCATCGATGCGTGCATCAAGCAACTGGTTGATCGCCGCCGCAGCCGAGGCGGCCAGCCAGATGCCGAGGAAACCCAGTGCGCCGTCCAACGCCTGCTGCGCGGTGGGCAGGCCCGGGATGGCCAGGAACATGCCGACCAGCGCGGTGAACACGATCAGGGCGACGACCTTGGGCTTGGTCAGGTCCCAGTACTGACGGTAATTGCTGAGCATGTCGTCAGCCCACCGGACCGGTCGCGGCGGGCACGCTGCGGGTCTCGGCATCCGGCGCGCGCAGGCGGGCCAGCAAGGTGACCAGCACGAACAGCAGCGCCACCGCGCCACCGCTGTGCGCGACGGCCACTTCCAGCGGCACCGCCAGCTTCACATTGAGGATGCCCAGGGTGATCTGCAGCACCACCAGCAGGCCCAGCGCGCTGGCCCAGCCGCGCATGCTCGGCAGCTTGAACAGGCGCACCGCCAACCACAGCAGGTACACGGCCACCACGATGGCCATCATCCGGTGCGCCATCTGGATCGCGATGCGCGAGGCACCATCGAGCACGCCCCCTTCGTAATCCACGCCAATGCCACGCCACAGGGTGAAGCCTTCCTTGAAGTCGTGCGGCGGCCACCACTGGCTGACGCAGCGCGGGAAGTTGTCCAGCGAGGCACTGCCGCCGCCGCAGGCAAGCGCGGCGTAGTTGGCGCTGACCCAGCCGCCGAGCGCGATCTGCAGCACGAGCACGGCCACGCCGGCGCGGATCAGCCACTTCAGCTTCGGCGCTTCCACCAGGGTGATCGGCATGTGCGTGGCGCGCCAGGCCATCCACACCAGCAGGCCGAACATCAGCATGCCGCCGAGCAGGTGGCCCATCACCACGATCGGCTTGAGCAGCCAGGTGACCGTCCACATCCCGAGCAATGCCTGGAAGATCACCACCGCCAGGGTCAGCAGCGCGGCCCGGGCCAGGTCGATGTTGTTCCAGCGCAGGGCAGCGATCAGCAGGATCACCTCGCCGAGGATGGCCAGGATGCTGGCAGGCACGTGCAGGCCCATCATGTACAGCGGGATGCCGGTGGCCACCAGCACGCAGGCGGTGACCACCGCAGTGCTGCCCCAGCGTCGGCGGCGCGTGGCCAGCAGCGCCAGGGTGAGGATCTCGATACCGAGTGCGCCGGCCAGGAAGCGGTGCACCTGTTCGCGCCACGCCTTGTGGGTTTCCAGCGGGCGGATCTTGGCCGCTTCGTGCCCCACCACCTCGGCCGCGTGCTGCGGCCAGGTGACACGGCCGTAGCAGGTGGGCCAGTCCGGGCAGCTCAGGCCGGCATCGGACAGGCGCACGAACGAGCCGAACATGATCGTGCTGGCCGTCATGATCAGCGCAAACCACGCCAGACGGTGGAAATTGCGGTGCAGCACCGGGCGTACGGAGAGGCTCATCTAAACGGAACTCACTTCAGTTTCAGCAGCGTGGCCAGGTCTTTGCGCAGACCGGCCATATCGAATCCCGGCGCATAGCGCATGATCACGAAACCGTTGGGGTCGATCACATACACAGGGGTGCCAGCGGCGTCACCCACGGCAGGCAACGCGGCACGCAGATCCGGCTGGTCGCGCAGCACGCGCAATGCGGGCAAGCCCTGGACCTCGGCCGGCGGCGTGCCCAGCCACAGGATCTCGACATTATCGGCGTTATGCCCGAACAGCTGCCACACCTTGCCCAATCCCTGCGACAAAGTGACGCACTCGCTCGTACAGCCGGCAGACGGGGCCACCAGGATGCGCCAGGTGCGTACCTCGGGGTTCCACGCGTAGACCTGGCCGTTGGCGAGTACGGGCGGCGTTTGGCGCAGGTCCACCGGCGGTTGCAGCAACTGCCCGCTGTTGCGGTGCGCGGTGGGCTGCCAGCCGGAGAAACGCAGGATCCCGGCCAGCGCCATCGCGCCGAAGAACAGGCCGAACAGGGCGATCAGGGTCCAGCGCCCGCGTGTGCGCGACGCCAGGCGATCCGGGGAAGTGGCATTCATGGGCGGCATTTTCTCATGTTGGGCCGCTCAGCGCCGGGAACCGGCAATCGAGCGACGGCGAAGGCGGAATTCCAGGACCAGCGCGACCACCAGCACGGTCAGCGCCAGCGCGAACCACTGCACCGCATAGCCCAGATGGCGGCTGGGCGGCAGCGTATTGGGCAGCAGGTCCAGATCGCGGTCGTAGCCCCCGGGAAGCGTGGGATCCAGCCGCAGCACCCGGTCGGGCAGGCTGCCCGGCGGCAGCGCGAGCGCATGGGCCACCTCGGCCGGCGGCATCCGGTTGGCCAACCAGACCCCGGCCTGCCCGGTGGGTCCCAGCGCCGGGCCGAGCGCGATGCCGCTGGCCGGCGGCGCTGCCAACAGCCCGGCGATACGCGCCGGTCCCTGCGGCGGGTGCTGGGTCGGCAATACGCGATCGGCCGGCATCGGCTGCCAGCCCACGTCGACCAGCACGCGGGCGCCGTCTTCGCTGAGGAAGGGCTGGTACAGCTTGAAGCCGGCGCGACCGCCGCGGGTCTGGTTGTCCAGCAGCAGCGTACCGGGCAGGTAGTGGCCACGGTCCTCCACCCACTGCAGCCGAGGCGGTGCCGCCAATGCCTGGGCCAGGGTGAGCGCCTGCGCCCGCGCGGGCAGCTGCTGGTCGAGCAGCGCCTGTTTGTCGTGCATGCGATGCAGTTGCCAGCGCCCCAGCTGGCAGAAGCCGACGATCACCAGCAGCGCGGCTACCCAGCCGATCAGGCGCGTGTGCTTGCGCATCATGACAACGCCGGCAAAACGCGGTGATATAGGCGCACCCGCCCTGCCATCGAGCCGCGCATGAATGATTCGTTGAAGACCCTGCTGGTAATCGCGTTTCTGATCGTCATCGTCTGGAATCTGGGCGCCGGGCTGTATTACCTGCTGGTCGATCGCGGCCAGACCAAGCGCACCGTCAATGCGCTCACCCGCCGCATCGTGGTGTCGGTGGCGCTGATCGTGCTGGTGGCCATCGGCATCTACAGCGGCTGGATCAAACCCCACGGCATCGGCGGCTGACGCATCCACCAGGGCCGCCGCACCAGCCGTGGTGCGGCACCGTGTGGCGACGACGCTACAGCACGTAGACGAACAGGAACAGCATCAGCCACACCACGTCCACGAAGTGCCAGTACCACGCGGCCGCTTCGAAGCCGAAATGGTTGTCGCGGGTGAAGTGGCCCTTGGCCGAGCGCAGCCACATCACGCCCAGCATGATCGTGCCCAGCAGCACGTGCGCACCGTGGAAGCCGGTGAGCATGAAGAACGTGGAGCCGTAGATGCCCGAACCCAGGGTGAGGTTGAGTTCCTTGTAGGCGTGGATGTATTCCTCGGCCTGCAGGGTCAGGAAGAACACACCCAGCACCACGGTCAGGCCCAGCCAGACCAGCAACTGGCGGCGGTGGCCGGCCTTGAGCGCATGGTGGGCGATGGTCAGGGTGACGCCGGAGGTGAGCAGGATCAGTGTATTGATCAGCGGCAGGCCCCAGGCCGGGATGGTCTGGAAATGGCCGCCGATGCTGCCCGGGCCATTGGTCGGCCAGGCCGCCGAATAGCCATCCCAGAGAAGTTCATTGGTCATCACCCCGTCACCCTCGCCGCCCAGCCACGGCAGGCCCAGGTTGCGGGTGTAGAACAACGCGCCGAAGAATGCGCCGAAAAACATCACTTCGGAGAAGATGAACCACACCATCCCCATCCGGAACGAGCCGTCCACCTGGCGGTTGTAGTTCCCGGCCTGCGACTCGCGCACCACGTCGCTGAACCACCAGAACAGGGTCAGCACCAGCATCGCGATGCCGGCGTAGAAGGTCCACTTGCCCCAACTGGAATCATTGAGCCAACTGGCCACGCCGACCATGGTCACCATCATCGCGATCGAACCGATGAACGGCCATTTGCTGTGCGTGGGCACGAAGTACACAGTGGCGTCGGAACTTTGCTGGGCCATGGTCTCGGGATCCGGTGCGTATCAGGGAGCGGCGTGCACGCCGGCCGGCACCGCCGCGGTGGCGGCAGGCAGCTGCGCGGACAGCGCGTCGTTCTTGTAGAAGGTGTAGGACAGGGTGATCGTCTTGATGTTGGCTGGCAGGTCCGGATCGACGATGAAGCGCACCGGCATGTCGCGCTTCTCCCCGGCCTGCAGGGTCTGGGCGGTGAAGCAGAAGCATTCGGTCTTGCTGAAGTAGCCCGATGCCTTGGCCGGTGCCACCGACGGCACCGCGCTGCCAACCAGCGCGCGGTCGCTGTCGTTGCGGGCGAAGTACAGCGCTTCGTTGAGCTCGCCGGGCACCACGTCCATGGTCAGCTGCTCGGGATGGAACGCCCAGGGCAGCTTGGAGTTGACCCCGCCATCGAACTCGACCCGGACCGTGCGCTTGCCGGGTGCGACCGTCGCTGCGGCGGCCGCACCCGGGCCGCGCTCCAGGCGCACGCCGAATACCTTCTCGCAGGCGATGCGATACAGCGGCACCAGCGAGAAGGTCAGCACGAACACCGCCAGCGCCACGCCGATCAGGCGCGGCAGTCCGGCCGTGCGTGCGGGCGTGGCCGGGCGCTCGGCGTTCATCGGCCGAGCACCCCGGTCAGGATGAAGCCGACGTACACCGCCACGGCCACCAGCCCCACCTTCCACGCGGTGCGGTGCGCGCGGCGGCGCTGCAGGACCTGTGCATCGGAGGGGTCGGAATGGGCAGGCATGGCGGCCTCAGTGGGTGACATCGTCATGGGCCAGGTCGCCCGGACGGATCGTCGGCGGCGTGGTGAAGGTGTGCGCCGGTGCCGGCGAGGGAATGGTCCACTCCAGCCCGCGCGCACCTTCCCAGGAACGGTCCGCCGCCTTTTCGCCGTTGCGCAGCGAGGCGATCAGGATGGCGGCCATCATGAACGGCGTGGCGAACATGCCGAAGGCACCGATCGAGCTGATCAGGTTCCAGTCGGCAAAGGCCACGCTGTAATCGGGGATACGCCGCGGCATGCCGGCCAGGCCCAGGAAGTGCTGGGGGAAGAACAGCAGGTTGACGAACACGATCGACCACCAGAAGTGCACCTTGGCCCACTTCTCGCTGTACATGCGCCCGGTCCACTTGGGCCACCAGTAGTACACCGCCGCGATCAGCGCGAACACCGCGCCGGTGACCAGCACGTAGTGGAAATGGGCCACCACGAAGTAGGTGTCGTGGTACTGGAAGTCGGCGACCACGATGGCCAGCATCAGCCCGGAGAACCCGCCGATGGTGAACAGGATGACGAAGGCCACCGCCCACAGCATCGGTGCCTCGAAGGTGAGCGAGCCGCGCCACATCGTGCTCACCCAGTTGAACACCTTCACCCCGGTCGGGATGGAGATCAGCATGGTGGCGAACATGAAGTAGATTTCGCCGCCCAGCGGCATGCCCACGGTGAACATGTGGTGGGCCCAGACGATGAACGAGAGGAAGGCGATCGCCGCCACCGCGTAGACCATCGCCTGGTAACCGAACAGCGGCTTGCGGCTGAAGGTGGGGATGATCTCGCTGACCACGCCGAACGCCGGCAGGATCATGATGTACACCTCCGGGTGCCCGAAGAACCAGAAGATGTGCTGGAACATCACCGGATCGCCGCCGCCGGCCGCGTTGAAGAAGCTGGTGCCGAAGAACTTGTCGGTGAGCAGCATGGTCACCGCACCGGCCAGCACCGGCATCACCGCGATCAACAGGAAGGCGGTGATCAGCCAGGCCCAGCAGAAGATCGGCATCTTCAGCAGGTCGATCCCCGGGGCGCGCATGTTGAGCACGGTGGCGATGATGTTGATCGCGCCCATGATCGAGCTGATGCCGGCCACGTGGATGGCGAACACGCTGAAGGCCACGTTGTAGCCGCCCTGCAGCGACAGCGGCGGGTACAGCGTCCAGCCACCGGCGGGCGCGCCACCGGGCAGGAACAGGGTCACCAGCAGCAGGCTGAAGGCCACCGGCAGCAACCAGAACGACCAGTTGTTCATGCGCGGCAGCGCCATGTCCGGCGCGCCGATCTGCAGCGGGATCATCCAGTTGGCCAGGCCGACGAAGGCCGGCATCACCCCGCCGAAGATCATCACCAGCGCATGCACGGTGGTCATCTGGTTGAAGAA
The DNA here is from genome assembly GCA_002435595.1 of Stenotrophomonas maltophilia. Taxonomy (GTDB): domain Bacteria; phylum Pseudomonadota; class Gammaproteobacteria; order Xanthomonadales; family Xanthomonadaceae; genus Stenotrophomonas; species Stenotrophomonas maltophilia_AC. Next base: position 361 of record DJBL01000026.1, on the reverse strand, counting down.
CTCGGGCTTGACGAACTGCAGCCCCGGCTGCATCAACTCGGCGCGGATGATCACGCTCATCGCCGCGCCGATGATGAACATGATGAAGCTGAAAAGCAGGTAGAGCGTGCCGATGTCCTTGTGGTTGGTCGAGAACAGCCAACGCTCCACAAAGCTCTGCTGATGCCCGTGGTGCCCATCGTGGTCAACTGCGGAATGCGCCATCGCAACTACACCTCACTGGATCCGGTGGTACCCCCGCCTGCCGGCTGGCAGGCGTGGCTCGATTTCAGGCGTTGCTGTCTGCCGGGACCGCCGCGGCCGGCTCGGGGGTGGCGGCCGGCGCCGCGTCACCCGGTGCCGGTGCGGAGATCGGAAGAGC
>DJBL01000022.1:2321-15228 GCA_002435595.1 Stenotrophomonas maltophilia | reverse complement strand
GTTGCGGTTGCCATCCTGGGCGCGGGCGCCGCCCGGCGCGCATCTCACAGTGCATGACACGCCCCATATACGCATAATGACCAGTCCCACTCCCTGCCGATGAGGCTCACCCGCATGGCCCGCATCATCGCCATCGCCAACCAGAAAGGTGGCGTCGGCAAGACCACGACCGCCGTCAATCTGGCCGCCTCCCTGGCTGCTGCACCCAAGCGCGTGCTTCTTGTCGACCTCGATTCCCAGGGCAATGCGACCATGGGCAGTGGCGTGGACAAGCGTGAAGTGGCCGCGTCCACCTGCGACCTGCTGCTCGGCGAGGCCACCGCGGCCGAGGTCCGGGTCACCACCCCGGAGGGCTTCGACCTGCTGCCGGGCAACATCGACCTGACCGCCGCCGAGATCCAGCTGATGGACCAGGGCGAACGCGAGCAGCGCCTCAAGCGCGCCCTGGCCCCGGTCCGCGATGAATACGACTTCATCCTGATCGACTGCCCGCCGGCGCTGTCGCTGCTCACCCTCAACGCGCTGGCCGCCGCCGATTCGGTAATCGTGCCGATGCAGTGCGAGTACTACGCGCTGGAAGGCCTGAGCGCGCTGGTGGAAACCATCGAAGCGCTGCGCGCCAACCTCAATCCCAGCCTGGAGATCGAGGGCGTGCTGCGCACCATGTTCGACGTGCGCAACAACCTGGCCAATGCGGTCTCGGCCGAACTGACCGACCACTTCGGTGACCGCGTGTTCCGCACCATCGTGCCGCGCAACGTGCGCCTGGCCGAAGCGCCCAGCCACGGGCAAAGCATCGTCGGTTACGACCGCGCCTCGCGCGGTGGCGTCGCCTACCTCGGCCTGGCTGGCGAGATCATCCGCCGCCACCAACAACGCAATAAGGCCGACAAGGCCCTGGAGACCGCCTGATGAGCACCAAGCCCGCCCTCGGCAAGAAACGCGGCCTCGGCCGCGGCCTCGATGCGCTGCTGGGGCCCAAGGGCGCGGTGACTCAGGTGCAGGCCGCGGCGGTGATCGAACCGCTGCCCGGTGAAGTGCTGCGCAAGCTGCCGGTGGGCCAGCTGCAGCCGGGCAAGTACCAGCCGCGCCGCGACATGGATGAGACCAAGCTCGCCGAGCTGGCCGAATCGATCAAGGCCCAGGGCGTGATCCAGCCCATCCTGGTGCGCCAGCTGGGTCCGGACAGCTTCGAGATCGTGGCCGGCGAACGCCGCTGGCGCGCCTCGCAGCTGGCGGGCCTGGACGAAGTGCCGGTGGTGGTGCGCGAGCTGGAAGACCGCACCGTCATCGCGATGGCGCTGATCGAGAACATCCAGCGCGAAGACCTCAATCCGCTCGAAGAAGCCGAGGCCCTGCAGCGGCTGATCAGCGAGTTCGCGCTGACCCATGCCGAGGCCGCCCAGGCCGTCGGTCGCTCGCGCGCGGCGGTGTCCAACCTGCTGCGCCTGCTGGAGCTGCCGATTGCCATCCGCCTGCTGCTGGAAACCCGGCGGCTGGAAATGGGCCATGCCCGCGCGCTGCTGACCCTGGCACCGGAACTGGCCAGCAAGCTGGCCCAGGAAGCGGCCGACCAGGGTTGGTCGGTGCGTGAGGTTGAGCACCGCGCGCAGCAGTTCGCCGCCGGCAAGGTGCCTGGCGCGCTGCGCAAGAAGCCCGCGGCCAGTGCGCCGCAGGCCGATATCGCTTCGCTGGAGACCGAGCTGTCCGAGTCGCTGGGCGCGCGCGTGGCGATCAACCACGGCCGCGGCGGCAAGGGCAAGCTGATCATCCATTACACCGACCTGGACACGCTGGACGGCGTGCTCGAACGACTCCGCGTACAGAAGGGCTGAGTCCCCCGCCTGCGCCAGAGGAACATCCCACCGTAATGAACCCAACCAAGGTCGACCGCAACCATCTGTTGCGTCTGACCGACCTGCCGAATGTCGGGCCGGCCTGTGAGAAAGATCTGCGTCTGATCGGCATCCGCGTCCCCGCGCACCTGCGCGGCCGCGATGCCTATGACATGTACGCGCAGCTGTGCCTGCGCACCGGGGTGATGCATGACCCGTGCGTGATCGACGTGTTCCTGTCGATCGTGCGCTTCATGCAGGGCGAAGCACCGCGCCCCTGGTGGGATTTCAGCAAGGAACGCAAGGCCACGCTGGCCAAGGACGCACCGCTCACCTTGTGGTGACCGGTCCGCGGCAGGCGATGGCCAGCACAAGGAGCCATTGATGAGCACCCCCTACGACGACGTAAGCCCGGGCGGCAGCCCGATGCTGACCCATACCCGGCCCAGCGATTTCGTACCGGCCGCCGGCGAGGCCTGCATCGAGCAGATCAGCGCGCATATCGAGCAGCACCTGGGGCCGATCTCCACTGTCTTCCACGAGATCATTTCCGATGCCGTGCACATCGACGTGCACGTGGTGCCGGCCACGGAGGATTTTCCGCACCTGCGGCTGGTGACCTCGGGGATGAGCGACCTGCCCATGACCCTGTCCGCCGGCGCGGAGGGGTTCCCGCGGTACATGGAGCTGATGGTGACGCTGCCGGCCGACTGGCCGCTGCAGCAGGACGCCTTCGAGGACGAACGTCATTACTGGCCGATCCGCCTGCTCAAGGTGCTGGCGCGGCTGCCGCACAAGTTCGATACCTGGCTGGGCTTTGGCCACACCGTCCCCAACGGCGATCCGGCCCAGCCCTTTGCGCCGGGCGTAGGCTTCAGCGGGGCGATCGTGCTGCCGCCGGTGACCTCCCCGGACGATTTCAGCCACTTGGTCATCGACGATGAGAAGCAGATCGTTTTCATGTCCGTCGTGCCGCTGTATCCGGAAGAACTGACGCTGAAACTGAAGAAGGGCAGCGACGCGCTGCTGGACCGTTTCGACGCCAACGGCGTCAGCGACATCATCGAACCGGGCCGGGTCAACGTCGCAAGGAAGCGCTTCTGGCTGTTCTGAGCACCACCCAACGGCGATATCCTGTCGGCTGGAATTACCAGGACCCCTTGCCATGACCCTCCTTGTTACCGGCGCCGCCGGCTTCATCGGCGCCAACATCGTCCGGGCCCTGCTGGATGCCGGTGAAACGGTGGTCGGGCTGGACAACTACAACGACTACTACGATCCGCAGATCAAGCGCGATCGCGTGGCCGCGCTGTGCCCGGACGCGGACATCCGCGTGCTCGACCTGACCGACCGCGACGGCCTGGCCGCGCTCTTCGACGAGGTCAGGCCGACCCGGGTCATCCACCTGGCCGCGCAGGCCGGGGTGCGCTATTCGCTGGAAAACCCGCACGCCTACGTCGACAGCAACCTGGTCGGCTTCGTCAACATGCTCGAGCTGTGCCGCCACCGGGGCGTGGCGCACCTGGTGTATGCCTCCAGCAGCTCGGTCTACGGCGACTCGGCCACCCCGCCGTTCTCCGAGGACCAGCGCATCGACAAGCCGCGCTCGCTGTATGCGGCCACCAAGGCCGCCAACGAGCTGATGGCCTACACCTATGCGCAGCTGTATGGCCTGCACGCCACTGGCCTGCGCTTCTTCACCGTGTACGGCCCATGGGGCCGGCCGGACATGGCGCCGCTGCTGTTTTCGCGCGCAGTGCTGGCCGGACGTCCGATCGAGGTGTTCAACGACGGAAAGATGCAGCGCGACTTCACACATGTTTCCGACATCGTGGCCGGTATCCTCGGCGCGCTGGCGCATCCGTCCGGCGAGGACGTGCCGCACCGTGTGTTCAACCTGGGCAACCACACTCCGATCGAGCTGGAGCATTTCATCGGGGTCATCGAGGCGGCGGCCGGGCGCCCGGCGGACAAGGTCTACAAGCCCATGCAGCCCGGCGACATGGTCCGCACGATGGCCGATACCACGCGCGCCCGTGACGCCTTCGGCTACGATCCGGCCACCCCGATCGAGCAGGGCCTGCCGCCGGTGGTGGCCTGGTGTCGCGACTATTTCGGCGATCACGCCTGACACACATCCGGCAATTCATCTTCGGATAACCTCGGGTGCGGAAAATGCGCGCTCTTTTTTGACACTGGCCCTTCGCAGAGCCCGACCATGAGCCAACCCCAGCTGTCTGTCGTCGTTCCGGTGTTCAACGAGCGCGACAACGTCACCCCCCTGATCGGGGAGATCACCGCGGCGCTGCGTGGGCAGCTCGCCTTCGAGATCGTCTACATCGACGACCACTCGCGCGATGACACCCTGGCCGTACTGGAAGGGCTCAAGGCCACCACCCCGGAGCTGCGGGTGCTGCACCACGTCAGCCAGAGCGGGCAGAGCACCGCGGTGCGCACCGGGGTCAAGCATGCCCGCGCGCCGTGGATCGCCACCCTTGATGGCGACGGCCAGAACGACCCGGCCGACATCCCCGGGTTGCTGGCCGCGCGGGCTGCGGCCTCCCCGCAGGTCAAGCTGTTCGCCGGCTGGCGGGTCAACCGCCAGGACTCGGGCAGCAAGCGCTGGGCCAGCAAGTGGGCCAACGCGATCCGCGCGCGCATGCTGCGCGATGACACCCCCGACACCGGTTGCGGCATCAAGCTGTTCGAGCGGGAGGCGTTCCTGGACCTGCCGTACTTCGACCACATGCACCGCTACCTGCCGGCGCTGATGCAGCGCGCGGGCTGGGCCACGGTGAGCGTGCCGGTCAACCACCGCCATCGCACCGCCGGGGTGTCCAAATACAACAACCTGGGCCGCGCGCTGGTCGGCATCCGCGACCTGCGCGGGGTGGCCTGGCTGATCACGCGCAGCAAGCGCACCGCCGTGGAAGAGCGCTGATGGAACTGCACTGGCTCGACCAGCCGCTGACCTGGCTGTACTGGACCGGCCTGCACGTGACCGGCTGGAAGCTGATCGGTTACACCGGCGCGCTGATGTTCGGTGGCCGCTGGCTGGTGCAGTTCGTCGCTTCCCGGCGTGCCGGCAAGCCGGTGATCCCGCGCCTGTTCTGGTACATGAGCGTGGTTGGCAGCCTGATGACGCTGAGCTACTTCCTGTTTTCGGCCAAGCAGGATTCGGTCGGCGTACTGCAGAACCTGTTCCCGGCGTTTACCGCGCTGTACAGCCTGAAGCTGGATATCCAGCACCGCGGATGGAAGCGGGACAAGGCTGCGCACTGAGGGGGATCCACGCGTGGCGTGGATCTACGGTGGTGCGGCGGTGCCGGGCGTTGGGCGATGTTGGTTGGCGTATCCACGCGTGGCGTGGATCTACGGTGGTGCGGGGCGTTGGGCGATGTTGGTTGGCGCATCCACGCGTGGCGTGGATCTACGGTGGCGCGGGGCGTTGGGCGATGTTGGTTGGCGTATCCACGCGTGGCGTGGATCTGCGCGCGCCTGCGGCGCTGGGGTTCCGACCTGCGGCCGGTCCCCCGGTCCTGGCCGCGGCGCAGGCAGGACCTTTGATCCATGTCCAGGCGCTGGCTTGGTGACATGATCGGGGTTTGCCGTCCCCTGGGAACCCCTGATCGTGAAATCACCGCTCGCCTCCGCGTTGCTGCTCGCCCTGGCCCTGCCCGCCGGCGCTGCCCTGGCCGCTCCTCCCGCCAGCCCGGCCGCTGCCGCGTCCGACCGGGTCGCCGAAGGCCCCGCCGATGCGCAGTTCCGCGCGATCTACGAGAAGGAGTGGAAGTGGCGCCAGGACGGCGGCGGTGCGGCCAGCGAGGATGACGACGGCCCGGCCAACGCGACCCGCATGCCCGACGTCGGCGCCGCTGCCCAGCAGGCCCGGTTGAAGGTCTGGGACGAGGTCCTGGTGCAGCTGGACCGGATCGATCCCAAGGCGCTCTCGGCCGACAACCAGATCAACTACGCCATCTACCGCGACCAGGTCTTCAACCTGGCGGCCGAGGTGCGCCTGCGCGGCTATGAAATGCCGTTCAATGCCGATTCCTCGTTCTGGTCGAGCCTGTCGTTCATGGCCCGCCGCGAGATGAAGACCGCCCAGGACTTCAGCAACTACATCGCGCGGCTCAACGATGTGCCGCGCTACTTCGACCAGCAGACCGAGAACATGCGCGCCGGCCTCAAGCGCGGTTTCAGCGTGCCGCGCGCGGTGCTCGACGGACGCGAGGTTTCCATCGCCACGGTGTCCGAACTGAAGGACCCCACCCAATCGCCGCTGTACGCCCCGTTCAAGAAGCTACCGGCCAGCATCCCCGCCGCCGAGCAGGCACGGTTGCAGGCCCAGGCCCGCCAGGCCATCAGCGCCAGCGTGGTGCCGGCCTTCGCCAGGCTGCGCACGTTCTTCGTCGACGAGTACGTTCCGCAGGCCCGTACCACCCTGGCTGCCGAAGCCATGCCCGACGGCAAGTCGTACTACAGGCAGCAGATCCACCAGTACACCACCCTGGACCTCACCCCGCAGCAGATCCACGAGATCGGACTGAAGGAAGTAGCGCGCATCCAGGAGGAAATGAACGGCATCATCAAGCAGGTCGAATTCAAGGGCAGCTTCGCGCAGTTCCTGACCTTCCTGCGCACCGACCCGCAGTTCTACGCCAAGACTCCCGACGAACTGCTGCACCGCGCCGCGTGGATCTCCAAGCGCGTGGACGGGGTGATCGGCAAGTACATGACCCTGCCGCGGGCACGCTTCACCATCGTGCCGGTGCCGCCGGACATCGCTCCGTTCTGGACCGCCGGCCGCGGCGGCATGGGCACTTACTGGCTCAATACCTACAACCTGCCTGCGCGCCCGCTGTACAACCTGCCGGCGCTGACCCTGCACGAGTCCGACCCCGGCCATGCGCTGCAGGGTGCGCTGGCGGCCGAGCAGGGCGAGCAGCCCGAGTTCCGCCGCAACGCCTACATCTCCGCCTACGGCGAGGGCTGGGGCCTGTACTGCGAAAAGCTGGGCGTGGAGATGGGCATCTACGAGACCCCCTACGAGGACTTCGGCCGCCTCACCTACGAGATGTGGCGCGCCGCGCGCCTGGTGATCGATACCGGCGTGCACCACAAGGGCTGGACCCGCGCCCAGGCCATCGCCTACCTGCGCGACCACACCGCGCTGAGCGAACACGAAGTCACCACCGAGGTGGACCGCTACATTTCCTGGCCGGGCCAGGCGCTGAGCTACAAGCTCGGCGAGATCGCGATCGTGCGCCTGCGCACCCAGGCCGAACAGGAACTGGGCCCGCGCTTTGACGTGAAGGGCTTCCACGATGCCGTGCTCAAGCAGGGCTCGGTGCCGCTGCCGGTGCTGGAGCAGCAGATCCAGGCCTACATCGCCCAGCGCAAGGCCGCGGGCTGAGCGCAACGGGATCGGCCGTGCCCCGGCCGATCCCGTTCAACGTGAACCATCGCGCCGCGCTGCGATTGTGTAACGGGCAAGCGGCCCGCTACCCTGCCGCCATGTTCCGTCATGCCCGTCCACGCCCGTCCCTGTTGCTGCGCCTGCTGATGCTGGTGGCGGTGGGCCTGGGCGTGTTCGGCACGGCCACGGCGTCGGCACTGGCCGACATCCATATCAGCCTGCACAGCGACGCGGCCCCGGCCGACACCGCGCTGCCGGGCGATGCTGCCGCCGATCCGGCCGACGGCGACCTGCTGCACGCGCTGGTCCACTGCGGCCACTGCCATGGCCACGGCGGCGTGCTGCCGATGGCCTCACTGCCGTGGATCCTGCCCGCAGCGCCCGCGCACAGCGTGCCGGTTGGGCTGGTGGCGCAACTGCGTACCCAGCCGCCGGAGAGTCTGCTGCGCCCCCCGATAGCGTCCTGATGCCACGCGGCCGCGTGCCGCCGTTGTCCATCTGAACCGTTATCTGGAGATTCCCCATGTGGATGCGCCTGGCAGCCTTGGCTGTCGTCGCGTTCGTGCCGTGCGTGTATGCGCAGGGCACGGTTGCGCCTGACCCGTTGACCCTCGACGACGCCATTGCGCGCGTCGCCCGGTACCACCCCGACCTGCGCCTGGCCGAGGCCCAGCGCCCGATCTGGGAAGCGCGCCGTGACGCGGCCGGGCTGCGCCCGCCGCTGAGCGTGGGCGTGGACCTTGAGAATGCCCTGGGCAGCGGCGATGCGCGCGGCCTGCGCAGCGCCGAGCTCACCGTCACCCTGGCCGGCGTGCTCGAGCGCGGCGGCAAGCTCGATGCCCGGCGCGCCGTGGCCCAGGCCAACCTGGACACCTTGGCTCCCCAGCGCGAGACCGCCCGGCTCGACCTGATGGCCGAGGTGGCGCGCCGCTACCTGGCCATCACCGAAGCCCGCCAGCAGCGGGCCATCGCCCTTACCGACATCGAGCAGCGCAAGCGCGCGGTGGCCGCCGCGCGCCTGCGCCTGCAGGCCGGTGCGTCACCCGAATCGGTGCTGCTGACCGCCCAGGCCCTGCTGGCCCAGGCCGAGCTGGACCGCGACCGCGCCATCCAGGCCGATCAGTCCGCGCGCGCGGCGCTGTCGGCGTTGTGGCGGCAGCGCGAGCCCGGCTTCGAGGTCGTCACCGGCGACCCGATGCAGTTGCCCGCACTGCAGGACTTCGCGGTGCTGGCCGATCACCTGCAGCGCACCCCGGAGCTGGCGCTGCTGGCCGGTGAGCGGCGCATCCGCGAGGCGCAGGTGCAGCTGGCCCGCAGCGCGGCCCGGCCGGATCCCGGCTGGCAGGTGGGCGTGCGCAACAGCCGCGACAGGGGCGACACCTCCTTCGTGGCCGGCGTCAGCCTGCCGCTGGGCAGCGCGGCCCGCGCCGCGCCGGAGATCCGCGCCGCCGAGGCCGAACTGGCGCTCAACGGGGTCGAGCGCGACGCGCGCGCGCTGCAGCTCTACGCCACTCTGGCCGAGGCACATGGCCGCTACCTGACCTCGCGGCTGGAGGTCACGCGCATGTCCGCCGACGTGCTGCCGCACCTCAAGCGGGCCGAGAACGCCGCCGAGAAGGCCTGGCGCGCCGGTGCGATCAGCTACATGGAATGGGCGCAGCTGCAGGCCATGCGCATCGAAGCCCGCCAACGCCAGCTCGCCGCGGCCATCGCCGCGCAGACCGCGCTGATCGAAATCCAGCGTCTCACCGGCCAGAGCATGCTCGCCACCGGCGACGCCCCCGTCCCTGCCGCCGTGTCCACGGAGGACCGCTGATGACTATTTTCTTCCCCCGCACCGCGTTCACCGGCGCCCTGCTGCTCGCCCTGCTGGCCCTGGTCGGCTGCGCAAAGGAAACCGGCACCCCGGCCGCGGCCGACCCGGGCCACGGCGAGGCCGGCCACAGCGACGAGGAAGCGCACGACGAGAACGCACCGGAGACCACCACGATCACCGCGGCGATGGCCGCACAGGCCGGCATCCGCGTTGCCGCGGTCGCGGCCGGCACCATCGCCGACGAGCACGACGTGCAGGGCCTGCTGACCCCCGTCGATGGTCGCGTGGCGCAGGTGATGGCGCGCTTCCCCGGGCCGATCCGCTCGCTGCGCGCCAACGTCGGCGACCGCGTCGCCGCCGGCCAGGTGCTGGCCAGCATCGAGAGCAACCTCAGCCTGACCACCTACACCGTCAGCGCGCCGATCAGCGGCGTGGTCCTGGCGCGCCAGGCCCAGGTCGGCGGCGTGGCGGGCGAGGGCACGCCGCTGTTCGAGATCGGCGACCTGTCCACGCTGTGGGTGGACCTGCATATCTTCGGCAGCGACACCCAGCACATCACCGCCGGCGTGCCGGTGACGGTATCGCGCATGACCGACGGGGTCAGCCAGGCCACCACGCTCGAACGCGTGCTGCCCGGTACCGCCACCGCCAGCCAGAGCACCGTGGCCCGCGCCACGCTGCGCAATGACGATGGCCTGTGGCGGCCCGGTGCGGCGGTGAAGGCGCGCATCGTGGTGGCCACCCAGCCGGCCGCGCAGGTGGTGCCCCTGAGCGCGCTGCAGAGCATGGATGGCAAGGACGTGGTGTTCGTGCGCAGCGGCGACACCTACACCGCGCGCGCGGTCACCCTGGGCGCGCGCGACGCCGGCAAGGTCGAGGTGGTGGGCGGGCTGGCCACGGGCGAGGAGGTGGTGGTCGAGCAGAGCTACGTGGTCAAGGCCGATATCGGCAAGGCGGAGGCCGCGCATGAACACTGAGCGCGGCGGCCTGCTTGAACGCATCATCGGGGCCTCAATCGCGCACCGCTGGCTGATGATGAGCCTCACTGCGGTACTCATCGCGGTGGGCATCTGGAGCTTCACCAAGCTGCCCATCGACGCCACCCCGGACATCACCAACGTCCAGGTGCAGATCAACACGGCGGCCCCCGGTTACTCGCCGCTGGAGACCGAACAGCGCATCACCTACCCGGTGGAAACGGTGATGGCCGGCCTGCCGCGCATGGAGCAGGCACGCTCGCTGTCGCGCTACGGGTTATCGCAGGTCACCGTGGTGTTCGAGGACGGCACCGACATCTACTTCGCGCGCCAGCAGGTGGCCGAGCGCCTGCAGCAGGTCAAGTCACAGATTCCCGACGGCCTGGACCCGCAGCTCGGCCCGATCTCCACCGGCCTCGGTGAGATTTTCATGTACACCATCGACGCCGATCCCAAGGCGCGCAAACCCGATGGCAGCGCCTACACCGCCACCGACCTGCGCACCCTGCAGGACTGGGTGATCCGCCCGCAGCTGCGCAACGTGCCCGGCGTCACCGAGGTCAACACCATCGGCGGTTTCCAGCGCCAGGTGCACATCACCCCGGACCCGGCGCGGCTGCGCGCATTGGGCTTTACCCTGGAGGACGTGGCGCAGGCGGTGGAGGCCAACAACCAGAACGTGGGCGCCGGTTACATCGAGCGCAACGGCCAGCAGTTCCTGGTGCGCATCCCCGGCCAGGTGGCCAACCTGGAGGAGATCGGCAACATCGTGCTGGCCCGGCGCGAAGGCGTGCCGATCCACGTGCACGACGTGGCGCAGGTGCAGGACGGCCCGGAGCTGCGCAGCGGCGCGGCCACCCAGAACGGCCACGAAGTGGTGATGGGCACGGTGGTGATGCTGATCGGTGCCAACAGCCGCGACGTGGCCCAGGCCGCGGCCGCACGGTTGCAGCAGGCACAGGCCAGCCTGCCCGAGGGCGTCACCGTGACCGCCAGCTACGACCGCACCGCGCTGGTGGACCGCACCATCGACACCGTGGCCAGGAACCTCATCGAGGGGGCATTGCTGGTGATCGTGGTGCTGTTCGCGCTGCTCGGCAATTTCCGCGCGGCGCTGATCACCGCCGCGGTGATTCCCCTGGCGATGCTGTTCACCCTCACCGGCATGGCGCGGGGTGGCGTGTCGGCCAACCTGATGAGCCTGGGCGCGTTGGACTTCGGCCTGATCGTGGACGGCGCGGTGATCATCATCGAGAACTGCCTGCGCCGCTTCGGCGAACGCCAGCACGCGCTGGGCCGCGACATGACCGCCGCCGAGCGCTTCGCCGAAACCGCCCGCGCCACCGCCGAGGTGATCCGCCCGAGCCTGTTCGGGCTGGGCATCATCACCGCGGTGTACCTGCCGATCTTCGCGCTGTCCGGGGTGGAAGGAAAAATGTTCCATCCGATGGCGATCACCGTGGTGCTCGCGCTGACCGGTGCGATGCTGCTGGCGCTCACCTTCGTGCCGGCGGCGATTGCGCTGTTCCTCGGCGGCCGGGTGCAGGAAAAGGAAAACCGGCTGATGGCGTGGGTGCGCCGGCGCTATGCGCCGCTGCTGGTCTTCTCGCTGCGGCGCGGGCGCTGGATGGTGGCCGGCGCGCTGGTGCTGGTGGTGGGCTGCGGCCTGCTGGCCACGCGCCTGGGCAGTGAATTCGTGCCCAACCTGGACGAGGGCGACGTGGCCATGCATGCCATGCGCATCCCCGGCACCAGCCTGACCCAGTCGATCCAGATGCAACTGCAGATCGAAAAACGGCTGGTGCAGTTTGCCGAGGTCGACAAGGTGTTCTCCAAGATCGGCACGCCGGAAGTGGCGTCCGACCCGATGCCACCGTCGGTGGCCGACACCTTCATCATGATGAAACCGCGCAAGCAGTGGCCGGACCCGCGCAAGTCACGGGCGGCACTGCTGGGTGAACTGGAAGCGGCGGTGGAACAGTTGCCGGGCAACAACTACGAGTTCACCCAGCCGATCCAGATGCGCACCAACGAGCTGATCTCCGGGGTGCGGGCAGACGTGGCGGTGATGCTGTTCGGCGACGACCTCGACACGCTGCTGGGCGTGGGCAAGCGCATCGCCAGCGTGGCCGGCGCGGTGCCGGGCGCGGCTGACGTGCGCGTGGAGGAAACCAGCGGGCTGCCGCTGCTGACCATCACCCCCAACCGCACCGCGCTGGCCGGCTATGGGCTCAATCCCGGCCAGGTGCAGTCCACCGTGGCCACTGCGGTGGGCGGGCAGGTGGCCGGGCAGCTGTTCGAAGGCGACCGCCGCTTCGACATCGTGGTGCGCCTGCCCGAAGCGCTGCGCCAGGACCCGGCCGCGCTGGCCGACCTGCCGGTGTCGCTGGCCGCGGCGCTGGCCGGCGATGATGCCGACGAGTCCAGCCGCGCCGGCAGCTGGACCAGCGGCAGCGCCCGCACCGTGCCGCTGCGCGAGCTGGCCACCCTCGGCAACAGCGAGGGCCCGAACCAGATCAACCGCGAAAACGGCAAGCGCCGCATCGTGGTCACGGCCAACGTGCGTGACCGCGACCTCGGCAGTTTCGTGGCCGACCTGCAGCAGGCCATCGGGCGCGACGTGCAGGTACCCAACGGCTACTGGATCGAGTACGGCGGCAGCTTCGAGCAGCTGATCTCGGCCAGCCAGCGCCTGGCGATCGTGGTGCCGGTGACGCTGGCGATCATCTTCGCGCTGCTGTTCTGGGCGTTCGGCTCGGTCAAGGATGCGGCGATCGTGTTCAGCGGCGTGCCGCTGGCACTCACCGGCGGCGTGCTGGCGCTGGCCGCACGCGGCATTCCGCTGTCGATCTCGGCCGGC
>DJBL01000022.1:1439-2177 GCA_002435595.1 Stenotrophomonas maltophilia | reverse complement strand
CCGCTGTCGATCTCGGCCGGCATCGGCTTCATCGCGTTGTCCGGCGTGGCCGTGCTCAACGGGCTGGTGATGATCAGCTTCGTGCGCAGCCTGCGCGAGGGCGGCCTGCCGCTGGCCGATGCGGTGCGCGACGGGGCACTGGGCCGGCTGCGTCCGGTGCTGATGACCGCACTGGTGGCATCGCTGGGCTTTGTGCCGATGGCCTTCAACGTGGGCGCCGGTTCGGAAGTGCAGCGCCCGCTGGCCACGGTGGTGATCGGCGGCATCGTGTCGTCCACGCTGCTGACCTTGCTGGTGCTGCCGGTGTTGTACCGCTGGTTGCACCGCAAAGACGATGCGACACCGGTCTCCGGTAGCACCTGACCGTTGGTCGGGTGATGCACGCTGCGGCAGGCATGCAACGTCATGCCTGCCGCGCAGAGCAGTACTTCTGCACCGATATGGGCCACGGCGACATCATCTGGACCCGTATCACGCGGCGGGCAGAACCCAATCGTGCCCACATCTGGGTTGCCAGTGCCTACAACCGCAACTGGCACGGCCAGGTCCTGCCACACGGACATGGCGTCTTTCGCGTCACCAAAGTGCTCGCCAGCAAGCTTGGAATCTCCAGGCCCTGAACGAAAAAAGCGCCCCATCTCCGGGGCGCTTTCAGATTTCGTTCTCGGTGCTTGTGCATCGCGTCGGCGTGCGCCTATCCCGCCAAAGGCTGAGGAAAGTCCGGGCCATGCCGGTCTT
>DJBL01000022.1:887-1303 GCA_002435595.1 Stenotrophomonas maltophilia | reverse complement strand
AGTCCGGGCCATGCCGGTCTTCGCAGCACTACGTTCCTGTTGCCAGGTCCCGATCAGCAGCGCTTGAAGGGACTCATGCCATGTGGCCGACGGCGTGCAAAACCACCCGAACGTCTTGGTTAATGTTCCCAGGGCAGGGTTTTGTGATCACTGCCAGCCTTGTCCTGGCGCGGGATCAGCCAGTGTTCGAGCCGCGTGATGGCCTCATGGACGCCGCACTCCTCGGCCATCGCCTGTCCCAGTGTGACCGCCCGGGCCCGGGTGCCTGGAGCCTCAGCGAACGCCAGTGCCTTGGCCAGCGTTTCTGCGTCCAACCGCTTCGGCGACAACGCCGCCGGTGCCACGCCCAACGCCTGCAGCCGCGCTGCCCAGAAGAACTGGTCGGCTGCGAACGGCATCACCAGCGATGGCACGCC
>DJBL01000022.1:0-711 GCA_002435595.1 Stenotrophomonas maltophilia | reverse complement strand
CATCACCAGCGATGGCACGCCGGCCCGGCAGGCCGAATGCGTGGTACCGCTGCCCCCGTGGTGGATCACCAGCGCGCAGCGCGGGAACAGCGCCTCGTGTGGGGTGGGGCCAACCACGAACACGTCGGCGGGCAGGGGGGTGCTGGGCACGCCCGCCCAGCCGGGGAACAGCAGCACCCGGCGCGGTGCCAACGCGTCCAGCAGTGCCGGTAGCACGCGGTCGCGATCGAAGCCGGTCATGCTGCCAAAGCCCAGGTAGACCGGGGGCGGGCCGGCATCCAGGAAGGCCTGCAGGTCCGGCGACGGTTGCCACGGGCTGTCCGGCAGGCGCCACTGCCCGCAGATGCGGTGGTTGGCTGGCCAATCGGCCGGCGGCGGCAGCAGGCTGGGCGAGATGCCGTAGAGCATCGGCATCTCGCGCCAGAGGCTGCGTCGCGGCGGCATGCCCAGCGCGTGCCGGGCCTGGTTGATCGGCTGCCGGAAGGTGCGCCAGACCGCCTGGTTGACCAGCCCGTAGCTGAGCCGGTTCAGCGCACCGGGCAGGCGCAGCCGGGGCAGGAACGGGGAGGGGAAGGCGGCGCTGGGCGTCAGCGGAATCATGCCCAGCCCGATCGCGGGCAGGCCGTGGTGCTCGGCCACGGTCATGCCGACGAAGGCGGCCAGCCCGCCGGTCAGCACCGCATCGCACCCGGCGGCGGCCGCGTCGGCCTG
>DJBL01000157.1 GCA_002435595.1 Stenotrophomonas maltophilia | reverse complement strand
GCCGGATCGGGATCCGGCTCGACGCCGGCCACGGCCGCCCCGGGCATCCTCGGCGACGAGCCGGATCCCGATCCGGCCACGCTGGCCCGGTACCAGAAGGAGCTGACCCGCACCCTGGCCACCCAACCCGGCGTGGTCAGCGCGTTCTGGCTCACCCGACAGACCCTGTCGGTGAACCGCAGCGAAGAGATCGACACCATCTGGCCGCTGGTCTGCACCGAAGTGAAGCGCTATCCGGCGCTGCGCACGGTGCGCATCCAGCTCAACCCGCGCCCGGGCGTGGACGAGCCGGTGCGCTGGCGCCAGTGCGCCACGCTGTGATCCGACCCGGCCGCTGAGGCCGGGTACGTCCGGCAGCCGGCGTCAACGCGCGCCGGGGGCGAACCTGGCAACCAGGTCCCAGGCATCGCCCAGGAACATCTGGCGTACGCAGGTGATGGGCTGTTCGCCGCGCCAGGTGAGGCGGTCGATCACCAGGCAGGCAGTGCCCGGTTTGACCTCCAGCAGGGCCGCGGCCGCGTCATCGGCGCCCCAGGCGCTGATCCGGTGCTGGGCCCGCGTCCAGGACACGTTCTGCAGCAGCCAGCTGCCCGGCGCGGTGGTCTGGAAGTCCACCTCCAGTACCTCGGGCACGCCGACCGGGCTGATCAGGCGGTGTTCCAGCGCGAATGGCCGGCCGTCGGCGCGGTGCAGGCAGCGGATGGCCAGCAGATCGTGGCCGCCGGACAACGCGATTTCTTCCTCGGCCTGCGGGCGCGGCGGCCGATAGGCCCGCTCCAGCAACTGATAGCCGTACACGTGGCCGCGCGCGCCGACGGCCATGGCGATATCCGGGATTTCCAGCGCCACCTGTTCCAGGTGCGGCGGCTGCCGGGCCACGAACGAACCGGCACGGCGGCGGCGCTCGATCATGCCGCTCTCGGCCAGCGCGGTGAGCACCTTGTTCACGGTCATCCGCGAGCAGCCGTACTGCTCCATCAGTTCGTGCTCGTAGGGGATACGGAAACCCGGCTCCCATTGACCACTGAGAATGCGGCTTTCCAGATCGGCGCGGATGCGCTGGTTGAGGGTTTCTGCTTTCTTGCCCGTCACTCGGGAGTCCTGGATGGGTGCGACCGGCACTCAGCCGGCCGACAACAACGTGCGCAAGGCGCGGGCGAAACGGGCGGCCACGGCATCACGCTGCAGGTGACGACCCTGATGGACCAGCTGGCGACCCTGGCGCCACACCGAACGCACCGCGCCATTACGTGCGGCGAACACCCAGCTGTCAAGCAAGGCATCGCCATCGCGGGCGATCAGCGCCGGATGGCCGGGGTCCAGTTCGACCACGTCGGCCGGGGCGCCCACCTGCAACCCGGTGGCCACGCCCAGCGCCTGGCCGGCGCCGTGCAGCGACTGCTCGAACAACCAGCGGCCGCTGGACTGGTCCGCACCGGGGGCCAGCACATTGCGGCCCCGCAGGGTGAGGCGCTGGCCGTACTCGAGCAGGCGCAGCTCTTCGGCCGCATCGATGAGCACGTTGGAATCGCTGCCCACGCCGAAGCGCCCGCCGGCACGCGCGAAGGCCTGCATCGGGAACAGGCCGTCGCCGAGGTTGGCTTCGGTGATCGGGCACAGCCCCACCACCGCGCGGCTGGCGAGGATGCGCCGTACTTCGTCCTCGTCCACGTGGGTGGCATGCACCAGGCACCAGCGTTCGTCCACGCCGGCATGTTCGTACAGCCAGCGCACCGGGCGCAGGCCGCTCCAGGCCACGCAGGCATCCACCTCGCGGGTCTGCTCGGCAATGTGGATGTGCACCGGGCCGGTGGCAAGCGGCAGCAGTGCGTGAAGTTCCTCGCCGGTAACCGCGCGCAGGCTGTGCGGGGCGATGCCGAGCACGGCGTCGTCCAGGCCGGACAGTGCCCGGGTGCAGCCCTGCAGCAGGGCGGCAAAACCGTCCACGTCGTGGATGAGCCGGCGCTGCGCGGGGTTGGGCGCGGCACCACCGAAATCGGCATGCGCGTAAAACACCGGCAGCAGGGTCAGGCCGATGCCACTGCCCTGCGCGGCCGCGGCGATGCGCTCGGCCATCTCGGCGCGGTTGGCGTACGCGGTGCCATCGGCGGCATGGTGCAGGTAGTGGAACTCGCCCACGCGGGTGAAGCCCGATTCGAGCATCTCCACGTAGGCCTGCTCGGCGATGGCCTGCACCGCGTCCGGCTGCAGGTGGGCCAGGAAACGGTACATCAGCTCGCGCCAGCTCCAGAAGCTGTCCCCGCTGTTGCCGCCGATCTCGGTCAGCCCGGCCATGCCGCGCTGGAAGGCGTGGCTGTGCAGGTTGCCCAGGCCCGGCAGCGCGATGGCCAGGCGGGTGTCGCCGGGCTGGGCCGGGACCCCGGTGCTGACTTCGCTGAGGCGACCGTCAGCGCAGACGATGCGCACATCACCGGCCCAACCCTGCGGCAGCAGCGCGTGGGCGGCGTGGAAAACAAGCGGCGCGGCAGGGGGGGCTGGCATCACTGGACATCCCGGAAGAGGCGCCTATATTGTATAGACATATGAGCCGAAGTGGTTGCTGCCATGCACTGTGACACCCTCTGGTACCACGCCAACCTGATCACCGTGGACGGCCCCGGCCTGGGCGTGATCGAGGACGGGGTGATCGCCGCCACCGACGGTCGCATCGTGCACGTGGGCGCGGCCGCATCCGCGGCGCACCTGCAGCCGGCGCAGCGTATCGATTGCGGCGGCCGCTGGATCAGCCCCGGGCTGGTCGATTGCCATACCCACCTGGTGTACGCGGGCAACCGCGCCGGCGAGTTCGAGCAGCGCCTGCAGGGGGTGAGCTACGCCGATATCGCCCGCGCCGGTGGCGGCATCGTCTCCACCGTGCGCGCCACCCGCGCGGCCAGCGAGGCCGAGCTGATCGCCGCCACCCTGCCGCGCCTGGATGCGATGCTGGGTGAAGGCATCACCACCGTGGAGATCAAGTCCGGCTACGGGCTGAGCCTGGACGATGAAACCAAGCAGTTGCGCGTGGCCCGCGAGCTGGGCCGCCTGCGCGCGGTGGAGATCGTGCCGACCTTCCTGGGCGCGCATGCAATCCCGCCGGGCCGACAGGCGCAGGACTACATCGACGAGGTCTGCAGCGTGATGATTCCGGCCGTTGCCGCCGCCGGGCTGGCCGAGGCGGTGGATGTGTTCTGCGAGAACATCGCCTTCAGCGCCGCGCAGGCCGAACAGGTGTTCCTCGCCGCCCGGCAGCACGGGTTGGCGATCAAGATCCACGCCGAACAACTGAGCAACCAGCACGGCGCGGCGCTGGCCGCGCGCCACGGCGCGTTGTCGGCCGACCATATCGAACACCTGGATGCGGAGGGCATCGCGGCGATGGCAGCCGCCGGCACCGTGGCGGTGCTGCTGCCAGGCGCGTTCTATTTCACCCGCGATACCACCCTGCCCCCGATTCCGGCGCTGCGTGCGGCCGGGGTGCCGCTGGCGCTGGCCACCGATTCCAACCCCGGCACTTCGCCACTGACCAGCCCGCTGCTGGCCATGAACATGGCCGCCACCCTGTTCCGCATGACCGTGCAGGAGTGCATCGCCGGCTTCACCCGCGAGGCGGCGCGCGCGCTGGGCCGCGCCGACCGCGTGGGCCGGCTGGCGGTGGGCCTGGACTGCAACCTGGCCGTGTGGGACATCCAGGCGCCTGCCGACCTGGTGTACCGCATGGGCTTGAACCCCCTGCACGCGCGCGTGATGCGCGGCGTATCCGTCTGATTCCTGTGATGTCTGGAGATTCCATGAGCACTACCCTGACCCTGCAGCCCGGCGCGGTGACGCTGGCGCAATGGCGCGCGATCTTTGCCGGCGCGCGCGTGCGCCTGGACCCGGCCTCGGCCGCGGCCGTACTGCGCAGTGCGCAGACCGTGGCCGATATCGTGGCCAAGGGCGCGCCGGTGTACGGCATCAACACCGGCTTTGGCAAGCTGGCCAGCGTGCGCATCGAGCGCGAGGACCTGGAAACCCTGCAGCGCAATATCGTGCTCTCGCACGCCGCTGGCGTGGGCGAACCGATGCCGGCGCCGGTGGTGCGGTTGATGATGGCGCTCAAGCTGACCAGCCTGGCCCAGGGCGCCTCCGGCATCCGCCCGCAGACCCTGGCCCTGCTGGAAGCCTTCCTGCAGCACGACATCGTGCCGGTGATCCCGTGCCAGGGCTCGGTGGGCGCCTCCGGCGACCTGGCCCCGCTGTCACACCTGGCCAGCGTGATGATCGGCGTGGGCGAAGCGTTCTTGAACGGTGAGCGCCTGCCCGCCGCCGAAGCGCTGGCGCGGCTCGGCCTGACCCCGCTGGTGCTGGGCGCCAAGGAGGGCCTGGCCCTGCTCAACGGCACCCAGTACTCCACCGCCTACGCACTGGCGGGGCTGTTCGAGATCACCACCGTGTTCCAGGCCGCGCTGGTGACCGGCGCGCTGTCGGTGGAAGCGGCAAAGGGCTCGGACACCCCGTTCGACCCGCGCATCCACGCCATCCGCGGCCAGCGCGGCCAGATCGCCACCGCGGCCACGCTGCGCACCCTGATGCAGGGCTCGGCGATCCGTGAATCGCACCGCGACAACGATGTCCGCGTGCAGGACCCGTACTGCCTGCGCTGCCAGCCGCAGGTGATGGGCGCGGCGTTCGACGTGATGCGCCAGGCGGCGACCACGCTGGCGATCGAAGCCAACGGCGTGTCCGACAATCCGCTGGTGTTCACCGATACCAACGAAGCGCTGAGCGGCGGCAACTTCCATGCCGAGCCGGTCGCTTTCGCCGCGGACATGCTGGCCATGGCGGTGTGCGAGATCGGCTCGATCAGCGAACGCCGCACCGCGATGCTGGTCGACCCGGCCCTGTCCGGCCTGCCCGCCTTCCTCACCCCCAAGCCGGGCCTGAACTCGGGCTTCATGATTCCGCAGGTGACCGCCGCCGCGCTGGTCTCGGAAAACAAGCAGCGCGCCTACCCGGCCAGCGTCGATTCGATTCCGACCTCGGCCAACCAGGAGGACCATGTGTCGATGGCCGCGCACGGTGCGCGCCGTCTGCTGGCGATGGCCGAAAACGCGGCCAACGTGGTCGGGATCGAACTGCTGGCCGCCGCGCAGGGCTGCGACTTCCACGCCCCGCTGCGCTCCAGCGACGCCCTCGAAGCAGTGCGTGCGCGCCTGCGTGCACAGGTGCCGACGCTGCAGGACGACCGCTACTTCCACCCGGACATGGTGGCCGCCACCGCCCTGGTGCGCAGCGGTGCGCTGGCCGAGGGCCTGGCCGACCTGCTGCCGCAGGTGGAGTCGCTGGCATGACCACGCCCCCCGACTGGCTGCAGGTGCACGAGGGCGATGCGCCGCTGATCGTCAGCTTCCCGCATACCGGCAGCGAGCTGCCGCATGACCTGATCGACCGCTACCACTCGCCGTGGCTGGCGCGCCGCGATGCCGACTGGTGGGTGCACGAGCTGTACGACTTCGCCCGCGGCATGGGGGCGACCACGGTGCGCTCGGCGATCTCGCGTTCGGTGATCGACCTCAACCGCGACCCCAGTGGCGTATCGCTGTACCCGGGCCAGAACACCACCGGCCTGTGCCCGCTGACCACCTTCGACAACCAGCCCCTGTACCGCCCGGGCAGCGAGCCGGACGAGGCGGAGATCGCGCGCCGCCGCGATGCCTATTTCGCGCCGTACCACGACGCGCTGGCCGCGCAGATCGCGCGCCTGCGCCAGCACCACGCCACGGTGGTGGTGTATGACGCGCACTCGATCCGCTCGCATATCCCGCACCTGTTCGACGGTGAGCTGCCGCAGTTCAACCTCGGCACCGCCGGCCCATCGGGTGCGGTGGATACCTCCTGCGACAACACGCTCAGCGACGTGGTGGAAAACCTGCTGACGATCAGCGGCCTGTCCCACGTGCGCAACGGCCGCTTCAAGGGCGGCTGGATCACCCGCCATTACAGCGACATCCCCGGTGGCGTGCACAGCCTGCAGATGGAGCTGGCCTGCCGCGGCTACATGCACGAACCGGCTGCGGACCAGGTGGATGAACACAGCTGGCCCACCCCGCTGGACCCCGACCACGCCGCACCGCTGCGCCACACCCTGGCGCAGGTGCTCAACGCCTGCCTTGCATTTGCTACGAACCGGAGCGCCGCATGACCCGCAACGACCCGTCCCGCACCATCATCGCGCCCACCGGCACCACGCTCACCGCCAAGAGCTGGCTCACCGAAGCGCCGCTGCGCATGCTCATGAACAACCTGCATCCGGACGTGGCCGAGCGCCCGCAGGAACTGGTGGTCTACGGTGGCATCGGCCGCGCCGCCCGCGACTGGGAGAGCTTCGACGCCATCGTGGAAGCGCTCACGCGGCTGGATGACGACCAGACCCTGCTGGTGCAGTCGGGCAAGCCGGTGGGCGTGTTCCGCACCCACGTGGATGCGCCGCGCGTACTGATCGCCAACTCCAACCTGGTGCCGCGCTGGGCCAACTGGGACCACTTCAACGCGCTGGATAAGAAGGGCCTGGCGATGTATGGCCAGATGACCGCCGGCAGCTGGATCTACATCGGCGCGCAGGGCATCGTGCAGGGCACCTACGAAACGTTCGTGGAGATGGGCCGCCAGCACTACGACGGCAGCCTGGCCGGCAAGTGGCTGTTTACCGGTGGGCTGGGCGGCATGGGCGGCGCGCAGCCGCTGGCCGCAGTGATGGCCGGTGCCTCGTGCCTGGCGGTGGAATGCCGCAAGAGCAGCATCGAGATGCGCCTGCGCACCGGCTACCTGGACACCTGGACCGACAACCTGGATGAGGCGCTGCGCCTGATCGAGGAATCCTGCACGGCCAAGAAGCCGCTGTCGGTGGGCCTGCTCGGCAACGTCGCCGACGTACTGGACGAACTGCTGCTGCGCGGGGTCAAGCCGGACCTGCTGACCGACCAGACCTCCGCCCACGATCCGGTCAACGGCTACCTGCCGCAGGGCTGGACGGTGGAGGAATGGGACGACAAGCGCGTCTCCGCGCCGAAGGAGGTCGAAGCCGCCGCGCGTGCGTCGATGGCCAACCACATCCGCGCCATGCTCGCCTTCCACGCCCTCGGCGTGCCGACCGTGGATTACGGCAACAACCTGCGCCAGATGGCGCTGGAAGAAGGCGTCGAAGATGCCTTCGACTTCCCCGGCTTCGTGCCCGCCTACATCCGCCCGCTGTTCTGCCGCGGCGTCGGCCCGTTCCGCTGGGCCGCGCTGAGTGGCGACCCGGAGGACATCGCCAAAACCGACGCCAAGGTCAAGGAGCTGATCCCGGACAACCCGCACCTGCATCGCTGGCTGGACATGGCCGCCGAGAAGATCAAGTTCCAGGGCCTGCCGGCGCGCATCTGCTGGGTAGGCCTGGGCGATCGCGACCGCCTGGGCCTGGCCTTCAACGAGATGGTCGCCAGCGGCGAGCTGAAGGCGCCGGTGGTGATCGGCCGCGATCATCTCGACAGCGGCAGCGTCGCTTCGCCGAACCGCGAAACCGAGGCGATGCAGGACGGCTCCGATGCAGTGTCCGACTGGCCCCTGCTCAACGCCCTGCTCAACACCGCCAGCGGCGCCACGTGGGTCTCGCTGCACCACGGCGGCGGCGTCGGCATGGGCTTCTCGCAGCACGCCGGCATGGTCATCGTCTGCGACGGCACCGAAGCGGCCGCCAAGCGCATCGCGCGCGTGCTGTGGAACGACCCGGCCACGGGCGTGATGCGGCATGCCGACGCCGGGTATGACATCGCGGTGGAATGCGCGAAGGAGAAGGGGCTGGATCTGCCAGGGATTCTCGGCTGATCGCAGCGGTGCCGGCCGCTGGCCGGCACCGCCCGATGCATTGCCCGTGCCGCCAGGCATCGTCCGGCGCCACCTGGAACTCCGGTGTCACCTGCTGCTGTCCGCTCCCCCTGGTGTTGGGGTGCTCTGGTAAATGCCGACCTTGGTCTCCGCTCGCACAGCTACATCAGTGCCGAAGCGACCACCGATACCCTTACTCGGACACTGTTCGACGCATCGTCCTTCAGCGCTTCGATCAAGGAGACGACTTCTGCTGCGCCCTTCGTCGAAACCATCTTCTTCAGGCAGGCAATCAACACATCTCTGTGTAGATCACTATTCAGCAAACTGCAGATGAACGTCTCCAACCATTCTGGTGCCACGCGATGCATGCACGGAGCTGATTGGACAAGCGCAGAAATCAAAATCTCGCTGTCACTTGTCTCGACGAGATGAAGAAGCCCTCACATGACTTCATGATGCGGAGTGTCATCGGCGAATATCGAAAAGAGAACTCCCAGCTCTCGACTGAATAATTCCAGTCCTGATAGCACCTGAACCGTCCGGTCAAATGCAGCAACTTCTTCCGAAGTAAGCATTCGCGAAGCCCGCAACAGCTCGTCCAGAAGTTGGTCTTTCATCACAGCTTCGTTGGCGGAACCTGGCATTACTTGCACCGGTGCATCAGCGCAGTGGTATCCGATTGTACGCACGCACCCTGGCAACGGTGCATTGGCATCAGGAACCGCCAATCATGACCAGTGTTACCGACCGAACTCTTTGGAGCCGTGCAACTGCTCGGCTCAATTTTCCCGGCTGCACGACGCCTGACCGAAAGACAGCCGAGCATGGGATCGGCTCTCAATGATTGGGCCTTCAATCACTTCCGGGCCAGCGGCTTCACATCAATCGCATAGCGTGGAAACGCAGGCGCGGCGAACTCCCTCAGCAGATGCAGGTGCGGGTGAAGCTTGAGCCTGCGCAGATTGCCAATGGCTACTTCGCCGCCGCAAACCAGCGCTGGCTCAAAGCCATACATCTCATCCGCCATCAAGTGCCCGCAAGTGCTCACAACCCTGTCAAAAGGCAGCTCTTCGGCCCCATCCATCAGATCAAAGTCGTCGAGCTCCGCGCAAGCGAAAAACGCCCTGATGCCCCCCTCCTGCCGTGCGAGAGACTTGGGTCTCAAACAGTTCTGAAGAGCAAACACTTCACTGCGGATCGGATCGATGCTCACGCCTGCGCCTGATGCTTCACCGCACAGGTAGAGCCGTCCAAACCCGCTTCTGGCAAATACATGGTAGGTATCGATCAGGGGAAAAGGAGTACCAGCCAACCACATGTGCATCAGGCCTTCGTAGTCCTCGGGATTCACCGTCCACAGCCGTCCATTGCCATAGCTCGCCCATCCATCCCGACGCCAATAGCTCAAGAGCGATTCAGGCAAGATGCCCGCCCACTTGGAGAAGGCGGTCTCTGGCGCCGGATCGTGTTCAGTTGCCTCTCCGAAGCTCTCGATGAAGAGCGCGAAATCCTCATCCTCTTCCATTGCGCCTCCCATCCAAGTCTATTTCGTCGGCGTGGACCGAGGCGCTCTTATATCTGATGCTTCATTGGATTCTAAGAGCTGTTCACGACAGGCCATTGGAAATTCACGCATTCACGTAGGCGCCCGCCCCGCTTGACCCAGTGCCCGCCGCTGACCAACATGCGCCATCACCGCTGACGGATCACCGCGATTTGCCGTACGCCCGCTTCTGCATTGCTCTGCGCCCTGTTCGCTCCCCGTTCGCTTCGGCATGGGCTTCTCGCAGCATGCGGGCATGGTCATCGTCTGCGATGGGACCGAAGCGGCCGCCAAGCGCATCGCGCGCGTGCTGTGGAACGACCCGGCCACGGGCGTGATGCGGCATGCCGACGCCGGGTATGACATCGCGGTGGAATGCGCGAAGGAGAAGGGGCTGGATCTGCCGGGGATTCTGGGCTGAGGCACGCAGGTCTCGACCACCGGTCAGGGCCTGCCGCCGCCGCGTAGAGCCACGCCATGCGTGGTTGCTCTTCCGGCACCGCGCGCAGCCACCCATGGGGTGGCTCTACGTGGTGCAACGAAAGGCCACAACAGGCCGGCGCGCGCATCGTAGAGCCACGCCATGCGTGGCTGCTCTTCCGGCACCGCGTGCAGCCACCCATGGGGTGGCTCTACGTGGTGCAACGAAAGGCCACGACAGGCCGGCGCGCGCATCGTAGAGCCACGCCATGCGTGGCTGCTCCTTACACCCGGCACCGCGTGCAGCCACCCATGGGGTGGCTCTACGGGGTGCAACGAAAGGCCACGACAGGCCGGCGCGCGCATCGTAGAGCCACGCCATGCGTGGCTGCTCTTCCGGCACCGCGCGCAGCCACCCATGGGGTGGCTCTACGTGGTGCAACGAAAGGCCACGACAGGCCGGTGCCAGCATCGTAGAGCCACGCCATGCGTGGCTGCTCTTCCGGCACCGCGCGCAGCCACCCATGGGGTGGCTCTACGTGGTGCAACGAATGCCACGACGGAAGTGCGGCGCCCCGAGGGTGGAACGGACGAACCGGAAGAGCGGTGAGCGCTTGCTGGGCTGCAGTGGCTTCCCGGCGTGCGGCGGTTGGGCGGGTGCCCGTACGGCAGCGATGGGTGACGCACCCGGTCGGACCTGTTAACTTGCCGCCCTGTTTTTGGGTTTACAGATATCCACATGCATTTCCCGTCGTTCCGCCCCACCCCGTCGCTGCTGTTCATGGCCGTCACCCTCGGCCTTTCCGCCGCCGCCCAGGCCGCCCCACAGGCCACCACCCTGGACGCGATCCACGTGACCGCTGCCAACGAGACCGAACAGGCCCGGGCGGCGCTCACGCGGGTTCCCGGCGCGGGCAACGTGGTGGACCTGACCAAGGCCGACGGCCGGCTGTCCACCAGCGCCGATGTGCTGGCCTATCAGCCCGGCATCAGCGCGCAGTCGCCGGGCAACGAAGGCACCAAGGTGTCGATCCGAGGCTCGGGCATCAACCGCGGCCCGGGCGCGCATGCTTCCGGCATCGCGGTGTCGATCGACGGCCTTCCACTGACCGGCCCGGGGGGCACGCCTTACGAACTGCTGGAACCGCTGTGGCTGAGCCGGGCCGAGGTGCTGCGCGGCGCCAACGGCTTCGAGCGCGGCGCGTTGGCGCTGGGTGGTGCGATCAATTACGTGAGCCGCAGCGGGCGCGATTCGGCCGGGCTGGAGCTGCAGTACGAAGCGGGCAGCCGTGGCTACCAGAAGCGCAGCATCGGCTACGGCGGGGTGAGCGGCGATGTCGACTACTACCTGGCCTACACCGACACCGAATCGGACGGCTACCAGCGCCATGCCGCCAGCGACGGCAAAGGCGCGATGGCCAACCTCGGCTGGCAGATCACCCCGCAGCTGGAAACCCGCTTTTTCGTGCGTTACCGCGAGACCAATCACGAAACACCCGGGCGCCTCACCCGCGACCAGATCCGCAACGACCCGCGTGCGGCCAACCCGGCCAACCTGGCCATCGACGCGCGCCGTCCGCAGCCGGGCAGCACCTGGATCGGCAACATGACCACCTGGCAGATCGACGACGCCTCGTCGCTGCAGGCCGGGCTGGTGTACCACACGTACCCGATGGACTTGAACGAGAGCCTGTACCGGCAGCAGCTGGACTACAGCAACCTCAACGCCACGCTCGACTACCGCCACCGGCATGTATTGTTCGGCCGCGACAGCGTGACCACCCTCGGCCTGCGCGTCACCCACGACCTGGATGCGGACGTGCGTGAGACGCTGCGCTTTGCCAGCAACGGCTACGCCGCCGGCACCCACACGCGCGACTTTTCGCACCACGGCACCGACAGCACGCTGCATATCGGCAACGACCTGGCCCTGACCGACGCACTGCA
The DNA here is from genome assembly GCA_002435595.1 of Stenotrophomonas maltophilia. Classification (GTDB taxonomy): domain Bacteria; phylum Pseudomonadota; class Gammaproteobacteria; order Xanthomonadales; family Xanthomonadaceae; genus Stenotrophomonas; species Stenotrophomonas maltophilia_AC. Next base: position 4,446 of record DJBL01000157.1, on the reverse strand, counting down.
CCTGCAGACCGGGCTGGCGCTGATCAATACCCGCCGCGACGTGCAGGTGACCTGGCCAGCCACGCCCGAACGCCTGCGCGAACAGCACTGGGACTACGCGCCGCGGCTGGGCTTCACCTGGCAGCAGACCCCGCAGGTGCAGTGGTTCGGCAACCTGAGCCGCTCGGTGGAGCCGGCCCATCCGTGGTCGATGATCTGGGGTTCGAACCAGTACTTCGCGGCAGGCAATGGGGCATCCACCGGCCGCCAGCGCGCGCCGGTGCCGCTGGACAACCAGACCGCCACCACCCTGGAACTGGGCGCGCGCGGCGAGAGCGCGATCGGGCGCTGGGAGTTGACCGGTTACTACGCACGGGTGCTGCACGAACTGCTCACCGTGGAAGTACTACCGGTGCCGAACCTGTTCGTGGCCGAAAACAACGCCAGCCCCACTGTGCACCGGGGCATCGAGGCGGGGCTGGACAGCACGCTGTGGGAGGGCCGCGAGGGACGCCTGGCGCTGCGCCAGGCCTATACCTTCAACGATTTCCGTTACCGCCATGACCCGCGCTTTGGCGATAACCGCCTGCCCGGCCTGCCCCGCCACTACTACCAGGCCGAACTGCGCTACGAGCACCCCACCGGCTTCCATGCAGCGCTCAACACCGAGTACGCCTCGACGATGTTCGTCGACTACGCCAACAGCGTCCGTGCCGACAGCCACCTCATCTTCGGCAGCCGCGTGGGCTACGACGCCCCCGGTGGCCGCTGGCAGGCGTGGGCGGAGATGCGCAACCTCGGCGACCGGCACTACGCGGCCACGGTGACGCCGGGCTACAACGACGCCGGCAAGGATGTGGCGCGCTCCACCCCGGGCGAAGGCCGCGGGGTATATGCCGGAGTGCGCTGGCGCTGGGACTGACCTGCCACGCGCAGCGCTAGCCGCGCGTTGACGCGGTGGCCTGCGCCGACACCGGCCGCGCCCGGTCACCGCGACGCGAATCGGCGGGTCGCGCGCGCGCATCGGCACGCGCTCACCCCGCGGTGAGCGGGCGGTCGGTGGGCAACCAGTAAAAGTACTGAGCCGATCGGCGGGGATTGCCGTGGTGCGCGCCACCTGCGTGGCCGACACTGCCTGCATCCCCTGCCCCGTGGAGCCTGCCGTGATCCCCACCACAACACGCCTGGTGTGCGCCCTCACGCTGGCGCTCTGCGCCGCGGCCGCCGGTCATGCCCAGGACACGCCCACCCCGGCGAGCGCCCGCTTCGCAGCGCTGGATCGCAACCACGATGGCACCGTGAGTGCCGGCGAATACGACAGCAGCACGGTGTTTGCCGCCCTGGACAGCAACCAGAACTACCGCTTGAGCCTGGACGAACTGCAGACGGTGCTGGGACCGGATCGCGATGGCCAGCTTTCGGCGGCCGACCGCCTGCGCGTGGCCGACCTCAACGGCGATGGCGAGCTCAGTTCGGAGGAAGTGGGCCGCTTCGCGGAAATGCGGTTCCAGGCCCTGGACAGCAACCACGACCAGCAGCTGGACCTGGCCGAGTTCCAGAGCGGCTTCTGGCGGCGCTGAGCGCGCTGCTCAGAACGCAGCCGTCTGCGCGAACACGGCCAGGTACATGGCCAGCACGGTGATGGCACCGCCGACCAGCATCGTGGCCACGCCGGCCAGGGTGGCCATCACGTTGCCCAGCGCACCGCCCAGCCGCCAGACCAGCACCACCAGCACCGGGCCCAGCCAGACCAGCCCATAGCCGGTGGCAAAGGTGCGGGTCAACCAGGGCACCGCGGCGCCGGCCTCCTGGATCGGCGCGAGCAGGCGCGGCAGGATCGATGCGCCCATGACGGTGATCAGCAGCGCGGCCAGCCCGCTGCAGGCCAGGCCCAGCAGCAGACCCGCGATGCCGGCGCGGCGCGGCGCGGCACGGGCGCTGCGGGTACGCGGCCGGTTCACGCCGCGACCCGCTTGGTGACCGCCTCGATGCGATGGCCGTCGGGATCGATCACGAAGGCGGCGTAGTAGTGGTCGCCGTAATCAGGACGCAGGCCGGCCGCACCGTTGTTCTGGCCGCCGCACTGCAGGGCGGCACGATGGAAGGCCTGTACCGCGTGCCGGGATTCCGCGCTGAAGGCCAGGTGGAACCCGGGCCCCGGCGCGCGGGCGTCATCGCGCAGCTTCAGGCACAGCTGGTCCTCATCATCGACCAGGCCGTACCCGATCGCGGTGTCGTCCTCGAACACGCGGCGATAGCCCAGCGCGCCGAGCGCGGCATCGTAGAACGCGCCGGCCACGGCCAGGTCGCGAACGCCCAGTGAGAGGTGATGCAGCATGCGGTCGTCCTTGCCATGAAGAGGGGTCCAGGGCGGCATTGTAGGGGCAGCGCGCGACGCCAGGACCCCGGCTTGACCTGGATCAACCGCCCGCCGGTGGCACGGCCTAGGCTGAAGGTGCCACCGGAGCCTCCCCATGAACATCCTCATCGGGCTGCTGCCCTTCGTTGTGTTTGCGCTGGCCGAGCGCCTGGCCGGCATCCCGGCCGGGCTCTGCGCCGGTGCACTGACCGCGCTGGCGCTGTGCCTGCGCGACCGGACCGGGCCACGCCGCCACGGCGGCCTGATCGAGCGGGTGTCGCTGCTGCTGTTTGGCACGCTGGCGGTGTATGCGGGCGTGTACGTGCCGCACTGGACGCTGATGGGCGTGCGCATCGTGGTCGATGCGGCCCTGCTGCTGGTGATGCTGGGCTCGATGCTGCTCGGGCGGCCCTTCACCCTGGGCTACGCCAGGGCCGATGCCGCCCCTGCCGACTGGCTCTCGCCGCGGTTCATCCGCAGCCACTACGTGGTGTCCGGCGTATGGACGGCCGCGTTGGGCGTGGTGGTGCTGGCCGATGCCCTGATCCTGGCGTGGCCCCGCACAGCGCTGGCCGGCGCGGCGGTGATGGTGGCCGCACTGCTGGCCGCCAGCCGCCTCACCACGCGCTACGCGGCCACCTTGCGCACCTGAGTGTGGCCCTCCGGGTGCAGCGCGGACGCGTCGGCGGCGGCCATCGCCTGCAGCCGCTCGCGTGCGCGCAGTTCCACCGCGCGCCCTTGCATGGCCACCAGCCCTTCCTGCTGGAAGCGACGAAGCAGCCGGCTCAGGGTTTCCGGGGCCAGGCGCAGGTAGCGGGCGATATCCATCCGCGACATGGTCAGCTGCCAGCGGCTGGACGAGTAACCGCGCGCGGCCATGCTGTCTCCCATCCCGATCAGGAAAGCGGCCAGGCGTTCTTCGGCATTGGTCGGGCAGGACAAGCGGGTAGCGCGCGCGATCTCGCGGCTCATCATGCGGAACAACCGCGCCTGCAGGGCAGGCACGCGCGCGGCCAGCTCGAGTGCATGCTGGAACGGCAGCCGGCACACCGTCACCCTGTCCAGCGCGACCGCATGGCACGGGTGGCGTCCCTCGTCGACGGCGTTGAAGCCAAGCACATCGCCCGCCATGTGGAAGCCGAAGATCTGCTCGCGGCCGTCACGATCCACTGCGTAGGTCTTGACCGTCCCCAGGCGGATGATGGAGATGCAGCGGAAGGGGTCGCCCTGGTGGAACAGCACGCTCCCGGCACGCACCGGCGCGGCATGTTCGATCAGGGCGTCCAGCGCGCGCAGCGGCTCGGTGCCGAGGGCGCCGGGAAGACAGCGCGGACCCAACGGGCAGTCGCAGCACGCGCGGCAATCGGCCAACGGCGTGCCCACAGTCCTGGTCATGATGATTCTCTCCCGCTGTAGCGCGCCGCCCGCCCGATGGCCGCCGTCGGCAGCACGGATGCCGCCACCCTCCCCCACCCGCTGCACCCACACTGCACACGCGCAGACTAGGGGCGGCATTGGCGCGCTGCAATATCCGAACGGTCAGTATTTCTACTGGTTCCGCACATTCATCCCGACCGCGCATGGCCCGCTGAAGGCTTCAGCCGGCACGCGGGCCGACACCGCTTGTCTGCCGGCGGCTTGACCCAGGTCAAGTGCGTCGCCGCCCGGTTGCCCTACGGTGTGCTACCCGGCGGCAGCTACCGTCGATCACCGCAACCTGCACCCCACCAAGGAGTCGTCCCATGAAACGCACCTCCGCTCTCATCGTGCTCGGGCTGGGCAGTGCCCTGCTGCTGGCCGGTGCCACCCAGGCCCAGCAGCCGGTGGTCAACATCGGCGAGCGCCACGGCAACCTGCGCAACGCGCAGGAGCACATCGTGCAGGCCTACCAGCTGATCGGCGTGGCCCAGCAGGACAACAACGCCCGCCTCGGCGGCCATGCCGAACGTGCGCGCCAGCTGCTGGTCCAGGCCGACCAGGAGCTGCGCCAGGCCGCCAATGCGGCCAACAACAACGGCCGCCCGTAATCGCCCGGGGCGGCCTGGCGGGCGCCCCGTACCCCCGCAGGCGATGGGTCAGGGGCCGGCGCTGGCGGACCTGGCCGCGCG
>DJBL01000155.1 GCA_002435595.1 Stenotrophomonas maltophilia | reverse complement strand
CTACGCGCGCCATCCGCGCCCCGATCCGCGGCGGATCCGCCACCCCGGTAGCGCCGACCGTTGGTCGGCTGCGCGCGGCGCGTGGCGTATCGGCATCCGAACGGAATGCAGCCGACCAACGGTCGGCGCTACCGGTTGCTCAGCAGCACCAGCACCGCGCCGGTGCCGCCTTGCCCGGCCGGGGCCGAGTGGAACGCCAGCACATCGTTGCGCTGGCGCAGCAGGCGGTCGACCAGGTTCTTCAACACCGGCACGCCACCATCGGCCTGCAGGCCCTTGCCGTGGATGATGCGCACGCAGCCATGCTCGTGCGCGTGTGCGTCGAGCAGGAACTGACGCAGCAGGTTTTCGGCCTGCACCACCGTGGCGCCGTGCAGGTCCAGTTCGTCCTGCACCGAATACTGGCCGCGCTTGAGGCGCTGGAACATCCGCGCCGGCAGGTTGTCGCGCCGGTAACTGGCGGTATCGCCGGCCTCCAGCGGGGTGCTGTCGCGCAGCAGCCGGGCGAACTCGCCGCGGGCCTCGTGCTCGTCACGTTCGGCCATCCGCGCGCGCGGCTTCGGCTTGGGCGTGGCCGGCGGCGCCGGCGCCGGTTTGCGCAGCGGAGTGACCTCGCCGATCGCCGAACGGAACAGGGCGGCGGGGTCTTCGTCTTCAGAATGTGACATGCGTACAGCGTAATGCCAGGGGACGGCCGCTGCCACCGTCGCCGGGGTAGGACGATCTGCCCGCTTGCGGCACAATAGCTGACGCACTTGCGCGGTCGACCCGCCCCATCTGGGGACGCGCCGGCCCCGCCAACGCTGGAAAGTGATGGAATCGAAGTCTTGAAAAATCAAGCGGTTAAATCGCAGATGCGGATTCTGGTCAGCAACGACGACGGTGTCGATGCGCCCGGCATCAAGATGCTTGCCTCGGTATTGCGTGACGCAGGTCATGAGGTGACGGTCTTCGCGCCCGATCGTGACCGCTCCGGTGCCAGCAATTCGCTCACCCTGGACCTGCCGATCCGGCTCAAGCGCATCGACCACTACACCTGTTCGGTCGCCGGCACCCCCACCGACTGCGTGCACCTGGCATTGACCGGCGTGCTCGAGTACGAGCCGGACATCGTGGTGTCGGGCATCAACAACGCGGCCAACCTCGGCGATGACGTCATCTACTCCGGCACCGTGTCGGCGGCGATGGAAGGGCGTTTCCTGGGCCTGCCCGCAGTGGCCATGTCGCTGGTCACGCACAACCACGAACCGCGCAACTTCGAGAGCGCCGCACGCGCCGCGGTGGAGATCGTGACCCGGCTCAAGGCCGATCCGCTGCCGGCCGACACCATCCTCAACGTCAACGTGCCCGACCTGCCCTGGAGCGAGATCCGCGGCTTCGAGGTCACCCGCCTGGGCAACCGCCATCGTGCCGAAGGCTGCATTGCCCAGCGCGATCCGCGCGGCAACGAGGTGTTCTGGATCGGGCCGGCCGGGCGCGAGCAGGATTCCGGTCCCGGTACCGATTTCCACGCGGTGCGCAGCGGCTTCATCTCGATCACCCCGATCCAGGTCGACCTCACCCGCTACCAGGCGCTGGAGAAAGTGGCCAGCTGGGTCGGTGGCCTGACGGCCGCGCTGGACCGCCCGGCATGAGCCAGCGCCTGCGCCTGCAACCGGAAGCGGTCGGCATCGGCATGACGTCCCAGCGCGTGCGCGACCGCCTGGTCGAGCGCCTGCGCGAGGCCGGCATCGTCGACGAGGACACGCTCAACGCAATCCGGGTGGTGCCGCGCCACCTGTTCATCGATGAGGCCCTGGCCTCGCGCGCCTACGAAGACACTGCGTTGCCGATCGGCCACGGCCAGACCATCTCCCAGCCCTGGGTGGTGGCGCGGATGACCGAGGCGGTGCTGCGGTGCGCACCGAAGAAGGTGCTGGAGGTCGGCACCGGCTCGGGCTACCAGGCGGCCATCCTCGGTGCGCTCGGGCTGGAGGTGTACACCGTCGAGCGCATCGGCGACCTGCTGCGCCAGGCGCGCAAGCGGTTCCGCGCGCTGGGCATGAACATCCGCACCAAGCACGACGACGGCCGGGTCGGCTGGGCCGAGCACGGCCCGTTCGATGCCATCGTGGTCACCGCGGCGGCGCCGGCGCTGGTTGATGCGCTGGTCGACCAGCTGGCCGTGGGCGGCCGCCTGGTCGCACCGGTCGGCGGGCCCGGCGCGCAATCGCTGGTGCAGTTGACCCGTCGCGAGGACGGCAGCATCGAACAGCAGGTACTGGCGCCGGTCACGTTCGTGCCGCTGCTGTCTGGCATGCTGGATTGATTCACAGGAGCGTGGCGTCATGAAGATCTTTGGTCCGCTGTACGAGCGGGCGATGAAATGGGCCGCGCATGAGCGCGCGCCGACCTATTTGACCGTGTTGAGCTTCATCGAGGCGATCATCTTCCCGGTGATGCCCGAGGTGATGCTGGCGCCGATGTGCGTGGCCCAGCCCAAGCGCGGCTGGTGGTTTGCGACGCTGAGCCTGGCCGGTTCGATGGCCGGTGCGCTGGTCGGTTACGCCCTGGGCCATTACGCGTTCGAAGCGCTCAAGCCGGTCTTCGCCGCGCTGGGCATGCTGTCCAGCATCGAGGGCGGCATCGCGGTGGTGCAGGCCAAGATGGCCGAATCGCCGTGGGCGGTGTTCACCTTCCTGGTGCTGGGCGGCTTCATGCCCATTCCAATGAAGGTCTTCACCTGGGCATCGGGTATCGTCGGGGTGCCGCTGCCGCAGTATTTCCTGAGCATGTTGATTGGCCGTGGCAAGCGCGTATACGTGCTGGCGGCGGTGATCCGTATTGGGGGTCCGCGCGCCGAAGCAGCGCTGCGGCGTTGGATTGAACCGCTGGGCTGGATCGCGACCGTACTGGTCGTGGCGCTGGTCGCCTGGCTAGTCTGGAGGTCGAAGTTCGCATGAGTGCTGATCGTTTGAGCAGGGGGCTGCGTGCTGGCGCGCTGGTGCTGGTGGTGGCCACGCTGGGCTCGTGCGGGACCGCGACCGTGGTGAAGCCGACCCCGGGCCGGAGTGGGAGCGTGCACACCACGCCGCAGACGTCGGTGGCCAAGCCGGGCCAGACCGCGGTGGTCCGCCGGGGCGACACGCTGTATGCGCTCGCGCGCATCCACAACATCACCCCGCGCGACCTGGCCGCCTGGAATGGCCTGGCCGAGCCGTACACGATCTATCCCGGGCAGACGCTGAAGCTGTATCCGGGCGGTGCCACGCCGGGCCGGGCACCGACTACCGTGGTCACCGCCCCGCGCCCGGGCACGGCCACGCCCACCCCGGCACCGACCCCGTCGCCGACCACCGCGATCAAGAGCAACATCAGCTGGCGCTGGCCGGCCGATGGCGCGCTGGTGGGCAGGTTCGTCGGCGCCGATGTCACCAAGCAGGGCGTGGACATCGCCGGCAGCAGCGGGCAGCCGGTGCGGGCCACGGCCCCGGGCGTGGTGGTGTACTCCGGCGCCGGCCTGGTCGGGTTCGGCGAGCTGATCATCATCAAGCACAGCGACCAGTGGCTGTCGGCCTACGGCCACAACCGCAAGCGCCTGGTCAATGAAGGCCAGAGCGTGAAGGCGGGCGAGCAGATCGCCGAGATGGGCCGTACCGGGACCACCCGCGACATGCTCCACTTCGAGATCCGCTACAACGGCAAGCCGGTCGACCCGCTGCTGTACCTGCCGCCGCGGTAACCGACGCAGCCGACCCACGGTCGGCTCTCCGTCGCCCGGTCCGCCATCGGCGCGCGCACGGGCACAAAAAAGGCCGCCAATGGCGGCCTTTCCTGAACAGAAATCGCTGATTTCACCCGGTCAGGATGAACGCCGCCGCCACCTTGCGGCCTTCGCCGGCCAGGATGTTGAAGGTGCGCGCGGCGGCCGGGTTGTTCATCACTTCCAGGCCGATCCCGCGGGTCAGGCAGGCGGCCATCACCGCCGCCGGCGGAAACACCTGGGTGTCACCGGTGCCCAGCACCACCAGCGCCGGGTTCAGCGCCAGCACCGGCTGCAGGTGTTCCGGGGTGAGCGCGGCGATGTCGGCCACCGGCCATGCCTCGATCAGCGTGTCCGGGGTCAGCACGAAGCTGCTGGCCAGGGTGCGGTCATTCACCTTGGCCGTGCGGCCATCGGCGGCGCGCAGCGCATAGGCGTAGTCGGGCAGTTCGTGGCTCAGTTGCATCTCAGGGTCCGGGATCAGCCGCGCGGCAGGACGATCTGGCGCTGTTCCTTGCTCGGGCGGTACAGCACGGCCACGTGGCCGATGCGCTGCACCAGCGCGCTGCCGGAGGCCTGGGTCAGCTCGGCGATCATGGCGTCGCGGGCGTCACGGTCTTCGGCGGCGACCTTCACCTTGATCAGCTCGTGGCGCTCCAGAACCTCCTCGAGTTCGGCCAGGAAGGCCGGCGTGACCCCCTTGCCACCGATCTGCAGCAGGGCTTTCAGATCATGGGCATGGCCGCGGAGGAAGCGGGTCTGGGCAGAGGTCAGGGCAATAGACATTCAGGAACAAGCGGTTAACTGGGGCGATCAGGGTATCATGACCACCCGTTCCGGCCCTATTACCAATGGCTTCCCGCAGCAAGAGCAGTCAACGCTGGTTGAAAGAACACTTTTCCGACCCCTTCGTGAAGAAGGCCCAGGCAGAGGGCATGCGCTCGCGTGCGGCCTACAAGCTGGAGGAGCTGCTTGAGCGTGACCGGCTGCTGAAGCCGCACATGGTGGTGGTCGACCTGGGCGCCGCCCCGGGCGGCTGGTCGCAGCAGGTCCGGCGGCAGATCGGCGACACCGGCCGGGTGCTGGCCCTGGACATCCTGGAGATGCCGCCGCTGGCCGGCGTGGAGTTCCTTCACGGTGACTTCAGGGAACAAGCCGTCCTATCGGAGTTCGAGGCCATGCTGGGGGATCAGCCGGTAGACCTTGTGCTCTCGGATATGGCCCCCAATAAAAGTGGTATGGACGCGGTCGACCAGCCGCGGATGATGCACCTGGCGGAGTTGGCGTTGGATTTTGCCGACAACCATCTCAAGCCCGGTGGCGCGTTCCTGATCAAGCTGTTCCAGGGCGTGGGCTTTGACGACTACGTGCGCGAGATGCGCCGTCGGTACGACAAGGTGGTGATCCGCAAGCCGGAGGCGTCCCGCAAGCGCTCCCCCGAGGTGTATGCCCTGGGGCAGGGCAAACGCGCGCAGATCAAGTAAGCTCAACCATACGAATCGCGTCAGGCATTAGAGGAACACCGGAGCCAATGAGGATGAACGACTTGACCAAGAACCTCCTGCTATGGGTGGTCGTCGCCGTGGTGCTGATGGTGGTGTTCCAGAGCTTCTCGCCCAAGACCAGCGGCGCGGGTGCCCAGGGCGCGACCTACTCGCAGTTCCTGGACCAGGTGGACAGCGGCAACGTCCAGAAGGTGACCTTCGCCGGGGATGTCCGCGGCGGCACCAGCCAGCTCTCCTACACCACCCGTGGCGGCCAGTCGGCCACCATCACCGCTCCCTACGATCGTGATTTGATCAACGTGCTGCGCGGCAAGAACGTGGAAATCGTCCAGGAAGAGCCGTCCAGCGGCATCTCGCTGGGCGCGATCCTGATGAACTTCCTCCCGGTGATCCTGATCATCGGCTTCTGGTTGTTCATCATGCGCCAGATGCAGGGGGGCGGTGGCGGCTCCAAGGGCGCCATGTCCTTCGGCAAGTCGCGCGCCAAGCTGCAGGGCGAAGACCAGATCAAGGTCACCTTCGCCGACGTCGCTGGTTGCGACGAGGCCAAGGAAGAGGTCGGCGAGCTGGTCGACTTCCTGCGCGACCCGACCAAGTTCACCAAGCTGGGCGGCAAGATCCCGCGCGGCGTGCTTATGGTCGGCCCGCCCGGTACCGGCAAGACCCTGCTGGCCCGCGCCATCGCCGGCGAGGCCAAGGTGCCGTTCTTCTCGATCTCCGGTTCGGATTTCGTGGAAATGTTCGTGGGCGTCGGCGCCAGCCGCGTGCGCGACATGTTCGAGCAGGCCAAGAAGCAGGCGCCGTGCATCATCTTCATCGATGAAATCGACGCCGTCGGCCGCCATCGCGGTGCCGGTCTGGGCGGCGGTCATGACGAGCGCGAGCAAACCCTGAACCAGTTGCTGGTCGAAATGGACGGCTTCGAGGGAGGCGAGGGCGTGATCGTCATCGCCGCCACCAACCGTCCCGACGTGCTGGACCCGGCGCTGCTGCGCCCGGGCCGTTTCGACCGCCAGGTGGTGGTCGGCCTGGCCGACGTGCGCGGCCGCGAGCAGATCCTCAAGGTGCACATGCGCAAGCTGCCGCTGGCCGACGACGTCGAGCCGATGGTGATCGCGCGCGGTACCCCGGGCTTCTCCGGCGCGGACCTGGCCAACCTGTGCAACGAGGCGGCGTTGTTTGCCGCGCGCGGTGGCGAGAAGGAGGTCCGCATGGACCACTTCGACCGCGCCCGCGACAAGATCCTGATGGGTGCCGAGCGCCGTTCGATGGCGATGAGCGAAGAAGAAAAGACGCTCACCGCCTACCACGAAGCCGGCCACGCCATCGTCGGCCGCCTGGTGCCCGAGCATGATCCGGTCTACAAGGTCACCATCATCCCGCGCGGCCGCGCGCTGGGCGTGACCATGTACCTGCCCGAGGGCGACCGCTACTCGATGAACCGGGTGGCGATCGAATCGCAGCTGTGCTCGCTGTACGGTGGCCGCGTCGCCGAAGAACTCATCTTCGGCACCGACAAGGTCACCACCGGTGCCTCCAACGACATCGAGCGCGCCACCAAGATGGCCCGCAACATGGTCACCAAGTGGGGCCTGTCCGACGAGCTCGGCCCGATCGCCTATGGCGAGGAAGACGATGAAGTGTTCCTGGGCCGTTCGGTGACCCAGCACAAGAGCGTCTCCGACGACACCGCGCGTCGCATCGACGAGGTCGTGCGCAGCATCCTGGACAAGGCCTACGCCCGTACCACCGAGCTGCTTACTGCCAACCTGGACAAGTTGCACACCATGTCCCAGCTGCTGCTGCAGTACGAGACCATCGACGTGCCGCAGATCGATGCGGTGATGGAAGGTCGCGAACCGCCGCCGCCGATGGGCTGGGAGAAGTCCAACAAGGGCGGCGGCAGCAACAACAACAACGACAAGGGCGGCGATGCCCGTCCGGTGACGCCGATCGCCGGCCCCGCCGAACAGCTGTAAGCACGTCGGATGTGAATGACGAAGGCCGGGGCGACCCGGCCTTCGTCGTTTCCGCGCGATAATGCGCCCCTCGTTCCTGTCCCCTGTCGCGGAGTCGCCATGTCCACCACGCCCCCCACCCCGGTTTCGCATACGGCCGAGATGGTGATCGCCACGGTCGTCGGCGTGGGCATCGGCCTGTACCGCGACAACTTCCTGCTCGGCATCGGGATCGGCGTCGGGCTGGGCATCGTGCTGAGCATCGGCAAGACCCTGTACGTGGATTACAAACGGCGTCGACCGCGCTGAGCAGGGCTTGCGCAGGGGCCGCGCGGGCGGCAGGATGCAGCGGCGCCTGGCCGCAGCCTGCGGCCAGGCCACCATATCCAGGGGGAAATCCATGCGTCATTCCATAGGCGCCGCTGCTGCGGCGCTGCTGTGCTTTGCCACGCCTGCGCTGGCGGCCGACATCCACGTGCAGGATCCGGTTCCGTTTTCCGAATCGTCCTACATCGCCGACAACATCAAGGCCGAGTGCCGGATGGGCGCGCAGCTGGCCAGTGCGCTGGGCAGCAATGCGTCCGCGCACGGCAACCGGATCGTCTTCGACAGCGCGCCGGTCGATGTCGGCAGGGGGCGGGTGCTGCAGCTGGAGCTGGTGGAAGCGCAGAGCGCCGGCAATGCATTCTCCGGCCACTTCAAAGCAGCGACCGCGCGCGGCGTGCTGTTCCAGGACGGGCAGAAGGTTGCCGCGGTGACCGCACGCCGCACTTCGCGCGGTGGCGCGTTCGCCGGTTTCAAGGGCTCCTGTGACGTGCTCGAACGCACCGTCACCGCCATCGGCCGCGACCTGGCCGAGTGGCTGGCCAATCCGGTCGATGGGGCCCGCCTCGGCGATCTCTGACGGGTAGCCCGGTACGCCAGCGTAAACTACGCGCTGGCGTACTCCGTGGACCTGCCCATGTTCGACACTTCTCCCCAGCTCGACTGCGCTGGCCGCCTGCTGCGGCTTGATCGCCCGCGCGTGATGGGCATCGTCAACGTCACCCCGGACTCGTTCTCCGACGGCGGCGCGCATGACACCCTGGAGGCCGCCGTCGCCCATGGCCTGCAGCTGGTCGCCGAAGGCGCGGACCTGCTGGATATCGGCGGCGAATCCACCCGTCCGGGCAGCGCCCCGGTGCCGCTGGAAGAGGAGTTGCGCCGGGTCATCCCGGTGATCGAGCGGTTGGCGGCCCAGACCGGTGTGCCGATCAGCATCGATACCTTCAAGCCGGAGGTAATGCGCGCGGCAGTGGCTGCCGGTGCCGGCATGCTCAACGACATCCATGCGCTGCGCCAGCCCGGTGCGCTGGCGGCTGCAGCCGAGCTGGGCGTGCCGGTGGTGCTGATGCACATGCAGGGCGAGCCGGGCAGCATGCAGGACACGCCGCACTACGAGGACGTGGTGGCCGACGTGCATCGGTTCCTGGCCGAACGCCTGTTCGCCGCCGAGCTGGCCGGCATCGCCAAAAAGCACCTGGTGATCGACCTGGGTTTCGGCTTTGGCAAGACCACCGGGCACAACATGACCCTGCTGGCGCGCTCGGAGCGGTTCCTGGAATTGGGCGTGCCGATGCTGGCCGGGCTGTCGCGCAAGCGCAGCATCGGCGAGCTGACCGGTCGCAGCGAACCGCGCCAACGCGTGGCCGGCTCGGTGGCCGCACACCTGATCGCAGCCCAGCGCGGGGCGAAGATCCTGCGCGTGCATGACGTGGCTGCCACGGTGGACGCGCTGAAGGTGTGGGCCGCGGTCGATGCGGTGCCCACCCCGCGCGTGGCGGCTGCCCCGGCCATGCCGCGCTGGCCGGACGAGGAGTGATGGGCGCCGACCTGCGCCCGCTGGCGATCGCGGTGATGGGCCCGACCGCCTCGGGCAAGACCGCCACCGCGATCGCGCTGGCCCGCCAGCTCGGCGGGGAGATCGTCAGCGTCGATTCGGCGCTGGTCTACCGCGGCCTGGACATCGGCTCGGCCAAGCCCGACGCCGCCGAGCGCGCGCAGGCGCCGCACCACCTGCTGGACCTGCGCGACCCGTGGCAGACCTACTCGGCCGCCGAGTTCGCCGTGGACGCCGCGCGCGCGGTGGCCGACATCCTCGCCCGTGGCCGCATGCCGATCCTGGCCGGTGGCACCGGCCTGTACTTCCGCGCCCTGCTGCAGGGGCTGTCGCCCATGCCGCCGGCCGATCCGGACACCCGCGCGCGCATCGGCGAAGAGGCCGCGGCCCGGGGCTGGGGGGCGCTGCACGCCGAACTGGCCCGGGTCGACCCGGTCGCCGCCGCCCGCATCCACGCCACCGACCCGCAGCGGATCCAGCGCGCGCTGGAGGTGTACCGGCTCAGCGGCACCCCGATCAGTGAATGGCAGAAGCTGCCCGGCGTGGACCGCCTGCCGGTGCGCACCCTCAAGCTGGTGCTGGCCCCGCGCGAGCGCAGCACCCTGCACCAGCGTATCGAGGCCCGCTTCGACGCCATGCTGGGCCAGGGCCTGCTGGACGAGGTACGGGCCCTGCGCGCGCTGCCGCAGATGGCCGCGGTGGCAGCGCCGCTGGACCTGCCGGCGATCCGCGCGGTGGGCTACCGGCAGGCCTGGGAGTTCCTGGACGGGCAGGGCAGCGCCCGCCAGTTCCGTGACCGCGGCATCCAGGCCACCCGGCAGCTGGCCAAGCGCCAGCTGACCTGGTTGCGCGGCGAGCTTGATGTGCGCTGGTTCGACCCCCATCTGGATCAGGCTTCCCTGGCGGATGCGGTGTCGACCTTCGTCGCACGCTGAGTCCACGCCTTCCCCCCTCTGGCCCGTGTACCATCAAGGATTCCGGTGGGCGGCGGGGGCCGCGGAACTGCCGGAAGACCATAAAAACAATAATCAGGAGTTCGCAATGTCCAAGGGGCAATCGCTGCAGGATCCGTTTCTGAATGCACTTCGGCGCGAGCGCGTGCCGGTGTCGGTGTATCTGGTCAATGGCATCAAACTGCAGGGGACGATTGAATCGTTCGACCAGTTCGTGGTGCTGCTGCGCAATACGGTGAGCCAGATGGTGTACAAGCACGCCATCTCGACCGTGGTGCCGGCGCGCAACGTGCGGGTCGGTCCGGGCGGCGGCTATGTGCAGTCCAATGAAGGTGGCGCCGAAGGCGTCCAAGGTGAAGACGACGTTGAGTGACACGTTGAACAAGTACGGAGAAGGGCGTGTTTGACCGTTCCAAGCGAGGCGAACACGCGCTCCTGATCCAGCCGCATTCGGGCAAGCTCGAAGAAGACGTGCTGGAAGAGTTCACCGACCTGGCCCGCTCGGCCGGTGCCAGCATCGCGGCCACGTTGACCGCGCGCATCGACCGGCCCAGCCCATCGATCCTGATCGGCACCGGCAAGCTGGACGAGGTCAAGGCCGCCGCCGATGCCACCGGTGCCGACCTGATCCTGGTCAACCATGCGCTGTCCCCGGTGCAGGAGCGCAACCTGGAGCGCTTCCTGGAGCGCCGGGTGATCGACCGCACCGGGCTGATCCTGGACATCTTCGCCCAGCGTGCGCACAGCCACGAGGGCAAGCTGCAGGTCGAGCTGGCGCAGCTGCGGCACATGGCCACGCGCCTGGTCCGTGGCTGGACCCACCTGGAGCGCCAGCGCGGTGGTGCGATCGGCCTGCGCGGCCCGGGTGAAACCCAGCTGGAAACCGACCGCCGGCTGCTGCAGAAGCGGGTCGAGCAGTTGCAGAAAAAGCTGGAAAAGGTGGAAGTGCAGCGCACCCAGATGCGCCGTGCGCGCGTGCGCAGCGAACTGCCGCGCGTGGCCCTGGTGGGCTATACCAACGCCGGCAAGTCCACGCTGTTCAACGCCCTGACCGGTGCCGAGGCGTACGCCGCCGACAAGCTGTTTGCCACCCTGGACCCGACCGTGCGCCGCATCATCGTGCCCGGTGGCAGTGTGGTGCTGGCCGACACCGTGGGCTTTGTCCGCGATCTGCCGCACGAACTGGTGGCTGCGTTCCGTTCGACCCTGAGCGAAGCGCGCGAGGCCGATTTCCTGCTGCACATCGTCGATGCCGCCGATCCGCATCGCGAGGAACGCATCGCCCAGGTCGACGAGGTGCTGGCCGAAGTAGGCGCCGGCGACCTGCCGCAGCTGTTGGTGTTCAACAAGATCGACCGCATCGACGGTGCCGAAGTCCGCCACGACGCGCAGGACGGGGTGCCCGACGATGCCCGCCGCGAGCGGGTCTGGATCTCGGCTCGCGATGGCCTTGGCCTGCCGCTGTTGCAGACGGTACTGGGCAAGCGCCTGGGCCTGCAGCATGTCACCGGCGAGCTCCGCCTGCCGCCGAGCGCCGGTCGCCTGCGTTCGCGCCTGCACCAGCTGGAAGTGGTGCGCCGGGAACTGGCGGACGAGGACGGCTGGCTGCTGGACGTGGACCTGCCGATCGCCGAGGCCGAAAAGCTGGCCGCGGGCGAGGGTGGCGAGCCGATCCGCGCGCTGCTGCCGGAGAAGCTGCCCGAGTGGTAAGCGCGCGGGGTGCCGGCCGCTGGCCGGC
>DJBL01000173.1 GCA_002435595.1 Stenotrophomonas maltophilia | reverse complement strand
TTCCGATCTCCATCGCCCACCGGCAGCGGCTGGGCCAGGGTCGGGGCCTGGCTGCAATCGGCCACGCCGTCGGGCAGTTGGCCCGGGGTGCGGCCGAGCAGCGCGGCCAGCTGGTACTCGGCGGCCTGGCGGTGCGCGTGCAGCGGCGGCAGCGCGGCCTGCAGCATCGCCACCTGGGCATTGGCGCGGGCCAGCTCGGGCGGGGTGCCGCGGCCGGCGCTGATCAAGCGCTGGGTAACCTCGCGGCTGCGCTGCTGCAACTGCAGCGAGTGTTCGGCCACGTGCAGCTCATGGTTGGCGTGGCAGATCTCCACGTAGCTGCCGGCCACCTGGGCCACCAGCGACACGCGGGCCAGGTCGAGTGCCGCCGCCACGCTCTGCTCATCGGCGTGCGCCGCCTCGGAGGCGCGCTTGAGCTTGCCGAACAGGTCGAACTGGTAAGAGATGGCGAACTTGCCGTCGGCCAGGTTGATCGGCGGCAGTTCGTGCTCGAGCAGGAACGACTCGGCCGACAACTGCGCCCGGCTCACCCCGGCCTCGGCCTCGTACTCGAAGCCGCCGGCATCCAGCGCCTGCTCGTAGACCGCGGCGGCGCGGCGCAGGTTGGCATCGGCCACCTTCAGCTCCACGTTGTCGCGCAGCGCCTGCTCTACCAGGCGGTTGAGGGTGTCGTCCTGGTACAGCTCCCACCAGCGCGCGGGCAGCGCGGCGCCGGCGGCCACCTGCGGGTTGCCGGTGTCGATGAAGGCCGCATTGGCCTCCGGCCGCTGGAACGCCGACCCCGCCGGCACGGCGTAGTCCGGGCCGACGGTCGTGCACGCCGCCAGCGTGGTCAGCGCCAGCCCGAGCGCGATGCGGTGCAGGGCAGGGCGGCTCACAACGCCGCCTGTGCCGGGTGCGCCGGCGCGGCCTTGGCGGCGGCCTTGGCCGCATCGGGCTGGATGGTGACGGTGGCGGTACGCCCGGCGATCAGGTTCACGCCATCGGGCACGGTGTCGATATGGATGCGTACCGGGATGCGCTGGGCCAGCCGCACCCAGTCGAAGGCCGGGGTCACGTTCGGCAGCAGGCTGCTGCCGTCGCTGCGGTAACGGTCCTCGATGCCGGCGGCGATGCTCTGCACATGGCCCTGCAGCGGTTGCGCCTCGCCCATCAGGCGGATGTCGACCTTCTGCCCGGGATGCACGCCACGCAGGCGGGTCTCCTCGAAGTAGCCGTCCACCCGGAACGAACCGGTGTCCAGCACCGCCATCACCGCGCGCCCGGCAGTGACATAGTCGCCGGCGCGCACGGTGCGGTCGTTGACGTGGCCATCGCTGGGGCTGCGCACCTCGGTGCGGGCCAGGTTGAGCCTGGCCAGGTCCACGGCCGCCTGCGCGGTGGCCATCGAGGCCTGCGCGGCCTGCAGCTTGGCCCGGCGCACTTCGGCATCCTCGGCGGCGACCAGGTCGGACAGGCTGCGGTCACGGGCGATCTCCCGGCGCAGCTGCTCCAGCGTGGCGCGGCGTTCGCCAAGCGCGGCCTGGGCCTGTTCCAGGGCGATCTGGTAACGCGCCCGGTCGATGACGAACAACACCTCGCCACGCTTCACCGGCTGGTTGTCGGCCACCTTCACCGCCTCCACCAGCCCGGACACGTCCGGGGCCACCTGCACCACGTCGGCGCTGACGTGCGCGTCGCGCGTCCACGGCTCGTCCATGTAGTAGGCCCACAGGTGGCGCAGCACCAGCACGGCGGCGAGCACCGCCACGACGGTCAGCACGACCGGGAAAGCACGCTTGAGGATCTTGTTCACGATTGCATCCAACGCATCAGGGAAAACAACCCGCCGAGCACGATCACGTACACGGCCAGGTTGAACAGGGCGGGGTGCCAGATGTGGCGGTAGGCGCCGGTGCGCTGCAGGACCAGGCGCAACCCGCTCTTGAGCAGGTAGGCCAGCAGCATCAGCCCGAGCAGGGTCGGGACGAACACACCATAGAGACTGAATTCACCGTACATCGAGGCAAAGGGTTCACTGGGGGAGCGGAAAGGGGGGCGCCCGGCGTCGCAGCACGGCACCGGGTGGTACAGCGGGACAACGGCTTACGTCACGCGTTCGGCGGCCTCGGCCAACAGCTGCCAGAGCTTGAGTACGGTGCGCAGTTCATCCATGGACAGCTCGCCGAACACGTCCTGGCGCAGCCCGATCAGCTGGGTCTCCAGCTCACTGACCAGGGCCTGGCCCTTGTCGGTCAGCCACAGCAGGTTGGCGCGGCGATCGCTGGCGTCGCACTCGCGGCGGACCAGATCGCTGGCCGAAAGCTTGTCCAGCAGGCGCACCAGCGACGGGCCTTCCATGCCCAGTTGCTGGGCCAGCGTCACCTGGCGGATACCCCCGCCGGAACGGCCGATCATCAGCAGCGGCATGGTGCAGGCGGCCGAAATGCCGTAGCTGCCCAGGGCCTGGTCGGCCAGGCGCTGCCACTGCCGCCCTGCATAGAGCAGGCCGGAGCTGAGCTGCATCTGCAGCTGGGTGCGTTCGTCGAGGGTACGTTTCATGGCAGATCGATAGGATACTACTAATTTCCCTCCTATCAATACCCCCAGCCCAACCGCAGCCCAATGCCGGGTCCGCCGCGACCGGCCCGCGGCCCACGGCGGGGGACGCCCGAGGGGTCTGTCGGGTACGATGCTCGCCCCCCTTCGGGTGCTGTATGTAATGAGCAAGAAAGACAACGACGCCACCCCGGTCACCCAGGCCGATGCCGAATCGGCCGTGCGCACCCTGCTGCGCTGGGCCGGTGAAGATCCCACCCGCGAAGGCCTGCTGGATACCCCGCGGCGCGTGGCCGAGGCCTACGGCGACTGGTTCAGCGGCTACCGCGATGATCCGCGCGCCTACATGGAGCGCACCTTCGAGGAAGTGGCCGGCTACGACGAACTGATCGTGCTGCGCGACATCGAGTACGAAAGCCACTGCGAGCACCACATGGCGCCGATCATCGGCCGCGTGCACGTGGGCTACCTGCCGGCAGGCAAGGTGGTGGGCATCAGCAAGCTGGCCCGCGTGGTCGAAGCCTATGCGCGCCGCTTCCAGGTGCAGGAAAAGATGACCGCGCAGATCGCCCAGTGCATCCAGGACGTGCTGCAGCCGGTCGGCGTGGGCGTGGTGGTGGAAGGTGCGCACGAGTGCATGACCACCCGCGGCATCCACAAGCGCGGCGTCAGCATGGTCACCTCCAAGATGCTGGGCAGCTTCCGCGAGGATGCGCGCACCCGCGCCGAGTTCCTGCGTTTCATCGAAGTGGGCGGCAAGCGCTGATTCCCCGCGCCATCGCGTGCGTCAGCCAGGCACCGGGCAGCCACCCGGCGCCGCGCCTGCGCACGCGTGCCGTTCCGTTCCCGGCCGCCGCGGCATGCGCGGCCTGTCTCCTCGTACCCGGTCTGCAATGAAGCATCGCGAGCGCATCACCCGTTATCGCACCCTGCGCGAACAGCCCCAGTGGAAGCTGCTGGCCGCCGCCAATGCCCCGGAGATCATCGGCCTGCTGCAGGGCCTGTTGATGGATGGCGAGCGCACCCTGCCGGCCGCGGCCCTGCATGAGCGGCTGCAGCGCGCGCTGGATCAGCTCAACGGCGAAGAGCTGTCGCGCGAACTGCCGCGGACCGCCCAGGCCTACATCGCCCATTGGCTGGCCCAGGGCTGGCTGGAGCGGCGCCTGCCCGAAGGCGCCGACCAGGAGCAGTACGAGCTGTCCACCCAGGCGCTGCAGGCGATCCGCTTTGCCGACAGCCTCGAGCAGAGCCGCGTGGCCGCCACCGAAAGCCGGCTGGCGCTGGTGATCGAGCAGCTCTCGCAGCTGGCCGCGCAGACCGAATCCAACCCCGATGCGCGCCTGTCGGCGCTGCGCGACGAACGCGACCGCATCGATGCGGAGATCGCGCGGGTCGGCGAGGGCCGCGTGGTGGCGCTCGATGGCAAGCGCGCGCTGGAACGCGCGCGCCAGATCATCGGCCTGGCCGACGACCTCACCGAAGACTTCCGCCGCGTGCGCGACGACTTCGAGCGCCTCAACCGCGAGTTCCGCGAGCGCATCATCGACGATGAAAGCGAGCGCGGCGACGTGCTCTCCAAGCTGTTCGAAGGCGTGGACGTGATCGGCGACAGCGACGCCGGGCGCAGCTTCCAGGCGTTCTGGCGGCTGCTCAACGATGCCGAGCAGAGCGCCCAGCTCGATGCCGCGCTGGAAACGGTGCTGGCACGCGGCTTCGCGCGCAAGCTGGACCGCAACGAGCGCGCCTTCCTGCGCGGCTTCACCGCTACCATGCTCGACCGCGGCGGCCAGGTCCACGACGTGCTCCAGCACTTCGCCCGCAGCCTGCGCGGCTTCGTGCAGAGCCGTGGCTACCTGGAGCAGCGCCGGCTCAACCAGCTGCTCAAGCAGGCCCAGTCCGAGGCCCTGGCGCTGCGCGACGAGTTCTCCGCGCAGCGCCCGATCGGCCGCGACCTGCAGCTCACCACCAGCCGCCTGCGCTCGTGGTCGCAGTGGAAGCTGCACGACCCGCGCAGCGCGCAGGTGGACGGCAGCGTGCAGCGCAACGACGCGGCCAGCATCAGCCTGGAAAGCGTCGGCGACCTGGTGGCGTCGTCGGAAATCGACTTCCGCACCCTGCGCCGCGACCTGCACGACCTGCTGGGCGCGCAGGCGAAGTTGAGCATCGCCCAGGCCCTGTCGCAGCGCGAAGCGCCGCAGGGGCTGGGCAGCGTGATCGGCTACCTGTCGCTGGGCACCCGCCACGGCACCGTGGTCGACGGCGAGCAGGAAACCGCCCATTGGCGTGGCGGCGATGGACAGTGGCGGCGGGCCCGCATCCCGCTGGTTTGGTTCACCCAGGAGAAACGCCATGAACTGGCATGAAGATTCCCATGAGACGGCCCCGATCGACGGGGTCGTGGAAGATCACGACGCAGAGCCGGTGGTGGTCACGCCGCTGCCCAAGCGCAGCAACGACGTCTTCTACATGGGCGATACCGGCCGGCTGCCGCTGGACGGGCGCCGGGCGCTGTGCCAGCTGCTGATCGGCCCCAGCATCGACCAGCTGCGCCACGCCAAGCTGTGGCCGGCGCTGATCCGCAACGAGGCGGGCATCCGCTCGGCGCTGGCCGACCTGTTCCTGGAGCTGGTGCTGGACCGCGACAGTGGCGTGGCCTTCACCCGCCAGGCCGATACCGAAGACATCGACGCGCCGGTGCTGCTGCGCAGCTCGCCGCTGACCTTCATCGACTCGGTGCTGCTGCTGTACCTGCGCCAGCAGCTGGCCGAGGCCGATGCACGCGGCAACCGGGCGGTGGTGGCCGATACCGAAATGGCCGAAGCCCTGGCCATCTACGAGAAGAACCTGTCCACCGACCGCGCCGGCTTCAATCGCCGCGTCGCCGCGGCCGTGCAGAAGATGAAAGAGAACCACATCCTGACCCGCCTGGCCGGCCAGGATGATCGCCACGAAGTATCCCCGGCGTTGAAGCTGCTGTTCTCTGCCGAAGATGTCTCCGCGCTGGCAGCCGTGTACCGGCAGCTGCGCGAAACCCCTGCTGCAAAAGCCTGAACGGAACGACCGATAACGCATGGCCATTTCCAAGCACACCCCCGCCCTGTTCACCGAAGGGCTGCCGGATCCGCGGCTGCAGCAGTTCCGCATGCGCCGCCTGCAGGTACACAACTGGGGCACGTTCAACGGCCTGACCGAGGTGCCGATCGCCGAGCGCGGCTTCCTGTTCGTGGGCCGCTCCGGCTCGGGCAAGTCGACCCTGCTCGATGCCATGTCGGCGATGCTGGTGCCGCCGTCGATCGTGGATTTCAACGCTGCCGCACGCGAAGCCGAGCGCAGCGGGCGCGACCGCAACCTGGTCTCCTACGTACGCGGTGCCTGGGCGGACCAGCAGGACCGGGGCACCGGCGAGATCGCCACCCAGTACCTGCGCAAGGGCGCCACCTGGACCGCGCTGGTGCTGGAGTACCGTGCCGGCGATGGCCGCGTGGTCAGCCTGGTGCGCCTGTTCTGGATCGCCGGCAATGGCGCGGCCGCTGCCGACGTGCGCAAGCACTACCTGATCGCCGAGCGGCCCTTCGACATCGCCAAGGACCTGGGCGGGTTCGACCTGGACCTGCGCAAGCTCAAGCAGCGCCTTGCCGATGTCCACCATTTCGACAGCTTCGTCGGTTACGCCGAGCGTTTCCGCCACCTGCTGGGCATCGACAATGAAATGGCCCTGCGCCTGCTGCACAAGACCCAGTCGGCCAAGAACCTGGGCGATCTGAACGTCTTCCTGCGCGATTTCATGCTCGATACGCCCAGGACCTTCGATGCCGCCGAGCGCCTGGTCAGCGACTTCGCCGAGCTGGATGGGGCGCACAAGTCGGTGGTCACCGCCCGGCGCCAGGTGGAGACCCTGCTGCCCGCGCGTGCGCTGCACGCCGAACTGAAGGCGATGAACCTCCAGCGCGCCGACGAGGAAACCCTGAAGCTGGGCCTGGACAGCTTCCGCGAGTCGCGCCTGCAGCAACTGCTGGAAAAGCGCCTGCACGACATCGACGTGCGCCACCGCGGCCTGCTCGGCGAGGAAACCCAGCGCCGCCAGGCGCTGGTCAACCACGAAGAGCACCTGGCCGGGCTGGAGCTGCAGCGACGGCAGCAGGGCGGGGAGCGCATCGAGGAACTCGAGCGCGAACAGGCGCGCGCCGAGGCCGAGCGCGAGCGCCGCCAATCCAAGCGCGACCAGGCCGAGCTGGCCGCCAGCAAGCTGCAGGACACCCTGCCCGACGATGCCCACGGCTTTGCCGAGCTGATCGCGCGCGCGCAGGGCGAACTGGACAACCGCCAGCAGGCTGCTGCCGCGCTGGACGATGCCATTACCGAACGCCTGGCCGGCAAGCAGGACGATGCGCGCCGTTTCGGCGATGTGCGCGCCGAGCTGGAGGCGATGGAACGCAATCCGTCGAGCATTCCCGCGCCGCTGCAGAAGCTGCGCAGCCGCCTGGCCGAGGAAACCGGCGTGCCCGAGGCGGCACTGCCGTTCGTGGGCGAGCTGATCCAGGTGCGCCAGGAGGACGGTGCCTGGCAGGGCGCGATCGAGCGGGTGCTGTTCGGCTTTGCCCAGTCGCTGCTGGTGGAAGACAAGCACTACGACGAGGTCACCGCGTGGGTCAATCGCACCCACATCGGCATGCGCCTCACCTACTACCGCGTGCGCCGCAACGACGATGCGATCACCCGCTCGCCGTCGGCGCGCTCGTTGCTGCACAAGCTGGAGTTCCGCGACAGCGTGTTCGAGCCGTGGCTGCGTCGCGAGCTTGGCAAGCGCTATGACTATGAGTGCGTGGATGCCAGGCAGCTGCGCGACGTGGAGCGCGGCATCTCCCGCGAGGGCCAGGTCAAGCATCCCGGCGACCGCTTCGAGAAGGACGACCGCAACGCCATCGGCGACCGTCGCCGGTGGCTGCTGGGCTTCAGCAACACCGAGAAGCTGGCGCTGTACCGCAAGGAAGCCCAGGAGCTGGCGCAGCGCATCGCCGCCTGCGACGAGGACGTGGCGCGGCTGCGCAGCCAACGCGACCGCGACAACGACCGCCGCCTGGCCTGCAACCAGCTGGTCAACTTCAGCTGGGAAGAGGTCGACATCGCCACCGCGCGCCAGCGCCTGCAGGACATCGCCGCCTCGCTGCGCGCGTTGAAGGAAGGCAACGCCGACCTGGCGCGGTTGGCGCAGCAGATCGACCAGGCGCGCGCGGACATCACCCAGGCACGCCGCACCTACGAAGACACCCGGGTCGAGCTCATCCAGCTCTCCCGCGAGCGCGACAAACTCGATGCCCAGCGCCAGCGCAGCCGCGCGTTGGTGCTGCCGGCGCTCGGCGCCACCCAGGAAGCCGGGCTGCAACGCCGCCTGGATGCCTTCGGTGGGGTGAGCCTGGAGACGCTGGAAGCGCACATGCGCGAAGTCAGCAAGGGCATCAATGAAAGCCTGGCCGCCTCGCAGCAGGAGGTGCACCGCGTCGAGACGCAGCTGGTGGCCTGCTTCCGGCGCTTCGCCCAGGCCTGGCCGGAGGAATCGGGCGACTTCACCGCCTCGGTGGCCTCGGCCGAGGACTTCCTGGCCCGCCTGCAGCGCCTGGAACGCGATGGCCTGCCGCAGCACGAAGAGCGCTTCTTCGACCTGCTGCAGAACCAGAGCAAGAACAACCTGCTGGCCCTGCAGCGGCACAGTGCCGAGGCCCGCAAGTCGATCGGCCAACGCCTGGACGAGGTCAACGCCTCGCTGGAGCAGGTGCCGTTCAACCGCGGCACCTTGCTGACCATCGAGCTCAGCGACCGGCGCCTGCCCGAAGTGCTGGAGTTCCACCAGCAGCTGCGCGAGGTGCTGTCCCACCACCAGACCGAAGAACGCGAGGTGGCCGAGGCGCAGTTCGCCGTGCTGCGCGAACTGGTCAAGCGCCTGGGCTCGCAGGAAGGTGAAGACCGGCGTTGGCGCGAGAACGTGCTCGACGTGCGCCTGCACGTGGAGTTCATCGGCGTCGAGCTCGATGCCGCCACCCGCCAGCAGGTGGAGATCTACCGCAGCGGCGCCGGCAAATCCGGTGGCCAGCGGCAGAAGCTGGCCACCACCTGCCTGGCCGCGGCACTGCGCTATCAGCTCGGCGGGGCCGAAAGCCAGCTGCCCAGTTACGCCGCAGTGGTGCTGGACGAAGCGTTCGACAAGGCCGACAACGAGTTCACCGCGCTGGCGATGAACATCTTCGAGAACTTCGGTTTCCAGATGGTGGTGGCCACGCCGCTGAAGTCGGTGATGACGCTGGAGCCGTTCATCGGCGGCGCCTGCTTCGTGGAAATCAGCGGCCGCCACGACTCCGGCGTACTGCTGATCGAGTACGACGAAGAGGCCAAGCGGCTGAAGCTGCCTGAACGCAGCCGCCAGCAGGAGGCCGAACCGGTCTCCTGACCGTTCGGCCCAGCCCGCCCGCGTAGCGCCGACCGTGGGTGGGCTGCTCCAGCCCACCGCCCGCGCCGACCAGCGGGGCACCGCCCCGCGCTACGTCTCACCCGCCGAACGTATCCCACCCCATCCGCGCGATCAGCACCACCACCAGGCCCACGAACAGCTTGCGGATGAACGGCGTGCCGCCGCGCAGGGCCAGGCGCGTGCCCACCACCGAGCCGACGATGTTGGCCGCGGCCATCGGCAGGGCGAACAGCCACAGGATGTTGCCGGTGGGCACGAAGAAGGAGATCGCCGCGACATTGGTGGCCAGGTTCACCACCTTGGACGCGGCCGAGGCGCGCAGGAAATCCAGGCCGAAGAAGCGCACGAACAGGAAGATCAGGAAGCTGCCGGTGCCGGGGCCGAAGAACCCGTCGTAGAAGCCGATCACCGCCCCGATGGCCAGCGCCGTGGCCAGCTCCCGGCGCCCGATCTCGCGTGGCCGGTGCAGCGCGCCGAAGTCCTTCTTCCACAGCGTGTAGCCCAGCATCGCCACCAGCAGCACCAGCACCAGCGGGCGCACCGCATCCTTGGGCAGCAGGCTCACCGCCGTGGCGCCGGCGAAGGAAAACACGAACGCCGTGCCTGCCGCGAACAATACCGGCCGCCACGGGAAGCGCACGTTGCGCGCATAGCGGAAGGCCGCCGCGGCCGTGCCGAACATCGAGCTGAACTTGTTGGTGCCAAACAGCATCGCCGGGGTGTGCTGCGGCAGCACCGTGAACAACCCGGGCAACTGCACCAGCCCACCGCCACCCACGGCGGCATCGACCAGGCCGGCGATGAAGGCGATCGCCACCAACCACAACAGCTCAGGAGGAACCAGCTCGAACACGGCAGGCAATCACGTCGAAGGGCGCGCCAGCATACGCGGGATGGCGGCCCATTCGTGCATCCGAGGCGGGGTAGGCGGGGCGGTGCGCGCCAATGCAGGGGCAGGCACGATCGGGCCGCTACCTGCGCCGGGCCCGGCGCGCGACAATGCCGCCATGAGCACATCCGATCCCTGTCCCTGCGGCCGCCCCCTGGCCTATGCCGCCTGCTGCGGCCTTTACCACGCCGGCGCTGCCGCGCCCGATGCCGAATCGCTGATGCGTTCGCGCTACAGCGCCTATGCACGGCAGCTGCCGGACTACCTGCTGGCCAGCTGGCATCCGTCCACGCGTCCGCAGGTGCTGTCGCTGGACGAGCCGGCCGAGCAGCGCACCCGCTGGCTCGGCCTGAGCATCCACCAGCACACCGTCGCAGACCCGGACCATGCCCAGGTCAGCTTCACCGCGCGCTACAGGATCGGTGGCGGTAGTGCGGTCAAGCTGCGCGAACACAGCCGTTTCGTCCGCGAAGACGGCCGCTGGTTCTACCTCGACGCGCTGCCCTGAGCCGGCTCGCGGCTGCGTACCGCCACCGGCCGTTGCTGGCCGTGGGCACGCACGCAGTTGCGCCCGGCGTCCTTGGCTGCGTACAGCGCCTGGTCGGCAGCCTTGATCACCGCCTGCGCGTCCTCGCCGACCCGGCTGTCGGCCATGCCGATGCTGACCGTCACCTGCACCACCGTGCCGGCGCCGCCGCGGCCGCGCTGCAACCGGCCCACCGCGTCGTCGTGCGCGCGCGCGGCGCGGTCGCGCAGTTGCAGGCGGGTGGCTTCCACCGTGGCCCGGACCGCCTCCACCGCGTCCACGCAGGCCGGGGCAGGGCGGTCCAGGAACACCAGGGCGAACTCCTCGCCGCCGTAACGGAACGCGCGCCCGCCGCCGCCCACCTCGGCCAGGCGCGCGGCCACCAGCTTGAGCACGTCATCGCCGTTGTCGTGGCCATGGGTATCGTTGAAGCGCTTGAAGTGGTCCACGTCCACCATCGCGATGGTGTAGGTGGCTCCCACCCGTTGCAGGCACTCGTTCAAGGCGCGGCGGCCGGGCAGGCCGGTCAGCTCGTCGCGGTAGGCCATGTGGAAGGACTCCTGCAGCATCGCCGAGACGATCAGCAGCAGCGCGGTGCTGGCCAGCGCCGGCAGCAGCGCCGGCGACAGGAACACCCGCGGCAGCATCGTCCAGACCACCAGCAGCGCCACCAGCATCGCCGTATGCAACGGCCGTGGCTGGCGCAGCGCCTGCACCGCCAGCCCCAGCAGGGCGACCACGAACACCAGGGTGGGCAACTGCGCCAGCCGGCTCCAGCCGGTCGGCAGCCACGGCCAGTGCTGGTCCGAGAGCAGGTCGTGCATGCCCTGCGGCCCCTGCGCGGCCAACAGGGCAAACACCCCCATCGCCGCACCGCTGGCCAGCCCGCGCAGCAGCAGGTCCTGGCGCAGCCGCCCGCGCTCGGGCCACAGGCCATGCAGCAGGAATAGCAGCGGCAACCACAGTGATACCGAATGGAACAGCAGCGGGGTCTGCGCGGTCACCGCGCCGGTATTGAGGAAGCTACCCACCAGGCCGTGCAGGATCGCAAAACCCAGGGCGATCGCCAGCAGCAGGCACACCGCGCGCACCCGGTTGTAGATCAGGGCCAGGCCGACGCCCAGGCAGGTAAGCACCAGCGGCAGGAGACGGTGCACCGGGCTGCCCACGTCGTCGGCCGGCGTGGCCCACCACAATCCCAGGCCCACCAGCACGGCAGGCAGCAGGAAGAGGTAGTGACCAGGCTGGCGTAACAGGTGAGTGCGCAAGACGGTTCCACGGGTGTGGGCCGGCGCGCCATGGCTGCACGTGCAAACCGGACCACACAGGCGATGGTCTTCCCGATAGCGGCCGCTGCGTATTCAACTTGAGCGCGTCACATGATCTGAGCCTTGCCATGACATGCCGCTCACCGCTGCTGGCCGATCCTGACCGCGATGAATACCGCCGTCGCCTCCGCACCGCCGCCCGCCCCCACGCATGACCCAGCACTGGCCGTCCGCTACGCCGGGATCCGCGCGCGCAGCGTGGCGCTGGCCGCCCCGCTCAGCCCCGAAGACGCGATGGTGCAGAGCATGGCCGACGCCAGCCCGAGCAAATGGCACCTGGCCCACACCACCTGGTTCTTCGAACGTTTCGTGCTGGCCAGCCAGCCCGACCACGCGCCCTTCGACGCGGACTGGCACTACCTCTTCAACAGCTATTACCAGAGCATCGGCCCGGCACACGCGCGGCCGCAGCGCGGCCTGCTGTCGCGCCCGTCGCTGGCGCAGGTGCTGGAGTACCGGGCCCGGGTCGACCAGCAGGTCATCGCCCTGTTGCAGGCCGACGCGCTCGACCCACAGGCGCGCCACCAGCTGCTGCTCGGGCTGCATCACGAACAGCAGCACCAGGAACTGCTGCTCACCGACATCAAGCACGCGCTGTGGAGCAACCCGCTGCAGCCGGCCTACCGCGACGACCTTGCCCGCCACGAGGCGCCCGCCATTCCACTGGAGTGGCGCCACGCCCCCGAGCAGATCGTCGAGATCGGGGCGCCGGCCTGGCCTGCGCACGCCGCGTTCGCCTACGACAACGAATCTCCCGTGCATCGCGTGCTGGTGCCGGCCCACGCGCTGGCCAACCGTCCGGTCAGCAACGCCGAGTACCGTGCGTTCATCGAGGCCGGCGGCTACCGCGACGTCACCCTGTGGATGAGCGAAGGCTGGGCGCTGTGCCAGGCCGAAGGCTGGCAGCACCCGCTGTACTGGGACGACGCGCTGGAGCGCGAGTTCACCCTGGGCGGCTGGCAGCGATTGGATCAGCATGCGCCGGTCTGCCACCTCAGCTATTTCGAGGCCGACGCCTATGCGCGTTGGCAGGGCGCGCGCCTGCCCACCGAGTTTGAATGGGAAGCGGCCGCCGCCGGCCGGCCCGCACACGGCCATTTCGCCGACGCCGACCGCCTGCATCCCGGTGGCGCCAGCATGCCCATACAGGGCGCCGCCCCCACCCTGTTGCAGCTGTTCGGCGATGTCTGGGAATGGACCAGCAGCGCTTACGGCGCCTACCCGGGCTTCCGCCCCTTTGCCGGCAACCTCGGCGAATACAACGGTAAATTCATGAACGGCCAATGGATCCTGCGCGGCGGCAGCTGCGTGACCCCCGAGGGGCATGTGCGTGCCAGCTACCGCAACTTCTTCGCACCGTCGGCGCGCTGGCAGTTCTCCGGCCTGCGCCTGGCCCGGGACCCGGCATGAGCACGGTGAGTGACGCGCTCGAGGCGCTGACCGACCTGCAGCCGGACCGTGCGCGGATCACCGCCGACATCCTGCAGGGGTTGTCCCAGCGGCCACGCCAGTTGCCGTCCAAATACTTTTACGACGCGCGCGGCTCGGCCCTGTTCGAACAGATCACCCGCCAGCCCGAGTACTACCCCACGCGCACGGAACTGCACCTGCTGCAGGACTGCGCCGCCGACATCGCCAGCGTGGTCGGCCCGCGCCTGCACGTGGTCGAACTGGGCAGCGGCAGCGGCCGCAAGACCGAACTGCTGCTGCACGCGCTGGCCGACCCGGTGGCCTACACCCCCATCGAGATCTCGCGCGCCGCCCTGCTGGCCAGCATCGCGCGGCTGGCCGTGGCACTGCCGGAGATCGAAATGCTGCCGGTCTGCGCCGACTTCACCGGCCCGGTGCAAGT
This sequence comes from Stenotrophomonas maltophilia, assembly GCA_002435595.1. Lineage (GTDB taxonomy): Bacteria > Pseudomonadota > Gammaproteobacteria > Xanthomonadales > Xanthomonadaceae > Stenotrophomonas > Stenotrophomonas maltophilia_AC. Next base: position 11,146 of record DJBL01000173.1, on the reverse strand, counting down.
ACCCCAACCCCAGCGTGAGCCCGCACGCCGGCTGGTGTTTTTCCCCGGTTCCACCTTGGGCAACTTCGCCGCGCCCGAGGCAGTCAGGCTGCTGCAGGCGATGCGCCACACGATGGGCGCTGATGGCATGGCCCTGGTCGGCATCGACCTGCACAAGGACCCGGCGCTGATCGAAGCGGCATACAACGATGCGGCCGGCGTCACCGCCGCGTTCACCCTCAACCTGTTGGCAAGGCTCAACCGCGAAATTGACAGCGACTTCGACCTGGACGCCTTCCAGCACCGCGCCCGCTACAGCGTGGAGCGGCTGCGGATCGAGACCGAGCTGGTCAGTACCCGCGCGCAGACCGTGCACGTGGCCGGACAGCCGTTCGACTTCGCCGAGGGCGAGGCGATGACCGTGGAATACAGCCACAAGTACACCGAGGCCGCGTTCGCGGCGCTGGTGGCCCAGGCGGGCCTGCAGGTCTGCACGCGCTGGAACACCTGCGATCCTGCCTTCGAGCTCGCGCTGCTGCGCCCGGTCTGACGCACCGCCGCTGCTGGCGCACTGGCTGCTCATCACCATGCTGATCGAACGCGGCGTGGACGCAGTGTCGTTCCCGCGCTCGACGCCATTGCCGTCAGCGAGCTGATCGGCGACCGGCAAGCCCTGCGCGCCTGAGCCGCAGGGTCGGCGCACCCAGCCCTGCCGGCAGTGCGCCGGCGGTCATGCGGGTGTTGCCGTTCGCCGATATGCTATGGGGCTCACGGAAGCGGTTGCGTTGTGGCCACCGCGCAGGCCAGGGAGTAGCACGGACGTGATGCGTCGATTCGAACTCGTGGAAGGAACCGCCAGCAAGTTCTGGGAAGTGGAGCAGGACGGCAGCGACTTGAACGTGCGCTGGGGGCGTATCGGCACCCAGGGGCAAAGCCAGACCAAGTCCTTCGCCGATGCCGCCAAGGCCGCGTCGGCGCTGACCAAGCTGGTCAATGAAAAAACCGGCAAGGGTTACAGTGAAACCGGGGACGCGGCCATGCCCGCGAGCGCGGCCACCGCCACCGCGCCCGCCACGGCCGCGCCTCGCGCCGCCAAGGCATCCCAGCCTGCTGCACCTGCACCTGCACCTGCACCTGCACCAAGCGTTGCCCCTGCGGCCCCCACACCGGTGGCCAACGCCGACGCAGAGGCGGCCATCGCCTTCGAGCACATCCGCCAGGCGCTGCTGACCGGCGCGCTTGCACCGGGCGAGTCGCTCACCGTCACCGGCCTGCGCCGCCGCGCCGGGGTCGGCGAGGTGGGCGCCCAGCTCGCCTATGCGGCGCTCCGGGACGCGGGGATGGTCAGTCGATGGAGCACCCAGATTGCCAAGGATGCGCCGGCCGCCGCGGCCAATCCCGGGGCTGACTGCTTCACCGCCGTTCCGGTGGCCGCAGCGGATCTGCCGCATGACCCCAGCCTGCCGCCGTGGCTCGCCCAGGGCGCGCCGGTGCGCATCACCCCGCAGCACCTGGCGTTGATGTATGCCTCGCGTCGCTTCCCGGCACGGTTGCCCGCGCACGACCCGGCCGGCCTGTGGAAGGCCTTCGCCACCGAGCTCAACGTGGACATCAATGAGCCGGCCAGCGACCCGGGCCTGCTGCCGGCGCTGCGCAGGATGGGCGAGCGGCTGCGCGCCCAGGCGCCTGCGCCGGACCGCGATGCCGACCTGATGCTGCTGGTGATCGCGCTCAACAACCACTACGGGCACCAGGCACTGTTCGCCGACACGGTGCACTGGCTGGTGGCCAGCTACGGCCTGGAAGAGGTGGTGGCGATGCTGCTGGATGCGCAGCACATCCAGATCGCCAGCGAGTACGACTATTCCACCCAGCGGCATACCCTGCGCTTCCATCGCCAGGTCGACGAACCGTTCGGTTCGCGCTGGAGCGCCCCGCTCGGTGCGGCCGAGGATGCGCTGCGCAGCCACCTGTCGGTCGCCGAGGCAACGGTGTGGCAGGCCTGCGTGGAGCGCATCGGTCGTCATCTTCCGCACGTGGTGGCCTGCCGGCAGCCGGCGCTGCTGTTGCTGCTGCCCGACGCCCCCGCGCTGGCCCACGCGCTGTTGTTGGCGCCGGGCGCAGCCGCCGGGCTGCACGAAAGCGCCCACTGGCTGATGACCATCGCCACCGATCCGGCCGCGTGCGCGGTAGCCATGCGCCTGCGGCCCAGTGAAAAATTCTGGAGCCATGCGCGTTTCGTCGCCACGGTGCTGGTGGAACGCGGCGTGGAGGCGCTGCCGTTGCTGGCGCCGGGCGCGATCGTCGAAGAAGCCGGCGATGCGCTGGCCCATATCGGTGTTCCCGACGCGGTGGAAGCATTGGCGCGTGCGGCCAGCAGTTCCAAGCATGCCCTGGCCCGGCTGGGGCTGGCGGTCAATCGCTGGCCAGAGGCCGCGCTGGTGGCGATCTCGCGCGTGGTCGCCGCCGGTGGCAAGGACGCCGGCCTGCTCACCCCCACGCTGGTGCAGCTGCTGCGTGCGATGGGCGAGCGCGCCGTCGCCGTGGAGCCGTGGATCGAGCCGGCCGCGCTGGCCGTGATCCAGCGCCAGCGGGCCCTGCTCGGCGGGCCGCAGGAGACGGCAGGGCACGACGAACTGCCGCCCGTGCTCGCCGCCGCGCCCTGGCGGCAGCCGCGGACGCGCCAGGCGCAGGCCGTGCTCGACCTGCCGATCCTGCCGGTAGCCCCGGTGGAACACTGGGCACCGGGCACCCGTGAAGCCGCACTGCAGCTGACCCACTGGCAGGCCGTACGCATGCAGGAGTGCCGCCAGCAGCCAACCCGCGCCGCCGACGAGATCGGCTTCACGTTGCGCGACGAGGAACTCAAGGCACTGAACGCGCAGGCCGCCGCGGCCATCGTGGCCGGCGACACCGCGCAGCTGGTGAGCCTGTGGCGGGAAATGGTCGCCGTGCGCCGCCGCAGCCAGTACTACTGGTTCTGCCTCTACCCCGAGTACGTCGATGCCCTGCCCGAGGGCATGGCCGCACCGTTCTGGAATGCGATCGCCGGCGAAACCGAAAGTGGCCGCATCTCGCGCATGGTCGCATCGCACGGCCTGGCGGTGTTGCCGGCGCTGATTGCCATGGTGCGCAGCAAGCCCACCGACTGCCTGGCCGATGCGCTGCATTTCGGGGCGGTGGAACTGGCCCTGCCGGCCGCACGCGCGTTCGCCAAGCTCAAGACCGTGCGTGACATCGGCCGCCAGTGGCTGCTGGCCTACCCCGAACATGCCGCTGCCGGCCTGCTCCCGGCCGCCTTCGGCAAGCCCGGCGAGCTGCGTGACAGCGCCGGCGCCGGCGTGCGCCTGCTGGCCGCCCACGGCCATGAAGCGCTGCTGCGCGAGGTGGCCGCACGGCATGGCCGCGACGATGTGATGCAGGCGCTGCAGCAGGTGCTCGACGACGACCCGCTGCAGCGTTATCCCACCCGCCGCAGCAAGCTGCCCGAGTTCTGGGCGCCCAGCGGCTGGCGACGGCCACTGCTGCACAACGGCAAGGCGCTGGGGCAGGAGGCCATCGACCTGCTCGGCGAGATGCTCACCTTCCCCACCAACGAAGAGGTCTACGCCGGCATCGGCCAGGTAATCGAGGCCTGCCACCCCGACAGCCTTGCCGACTTCGCCTGGGACCTGTTCGGTGCCTGGCTCAACGCCGGCGGGTCCGGCAAGGAAAGCTGGGCGCTGACCGCGCAGGGCCTGCTCGGCAACGACGACACCGCCCGCCGCCTCACCCCCTTCATCCGCACCTGGCCGGGCGAGGCCGCGCATGCCCGCGCGGTGTCGGGCCTGGATGTACTGGCCACCATCGGGACCGACGTGGCGCTGATGCAGATCAACGGCATCGCGCAGAAGATCAAGTTCAAGGGCCTGCAGGACAAGGCCCGCGAGAAGATCGCGGCGATCGCCGAGGCACGCCAGCTCACCACCGAGGAACTGGAAGACCGCCTCGCCCCGGACCTGGACCTGGACGAACACGGCACCCTGCGCCTGGCGTTTGGCCCGCGCGCGTTCAAGGTCGGGTTCGATGAAGCGCTCAAGCCGTACGTGCGCGAGATCCTCGCCAGCGGTGAGGGCCCGCGCCTGGATGACCTGCCCAAACCGAAGAAGAGCGACGACGCCGCGCTGGCCAAGGCCAGTGTCGAGCGCTTCAAGACCTTGAAGAAAGACGTGCGCACCATCGCCAGCCAGCAGGTGCTGCGCCTGGAGCTGGCCATGTGTGCGCGCCGCCGCTGGAGCCCGGCCCTGTTCCGCGCGTTCCTGGTCGAACACCCGCTGCTGCGCCACCTGGTGCAGCGCCTGGTCTGGGGCGTGTACGTGGTCAGCGACGGCCAGGCGTACGGCGGCACCCTGCAGGCCTGCTTCCGGGTGGCCGAGGATGGCAGCTTCACCGATGCCAACGACGATCCGTTCGAGCTGCCCGAGGACGAGGCGGTGCGCATCGGCGTACCGCATGCGCTGGAGTTGTCGGCCGCCGACGCTGCCGCATTCGGCCAGGTCCTGGCCGACTACGAACTGCTGCAGCCGTTCGCGCAGATCGGCCGCGACATCTACACCCTGCAGGCCGACGAACACCCGCAGGACAAGCTGCTGCGCTGGAAGGGCGCCAAGGTGCCCACCGGCCGCGTGCTGGGCCTGGTCAACAAGGGCTGGCGCCGCGGCATGGCCCAGGACGGCGGCGGCATCTGGTACTTCAGCAAGCCGCTGGCCAACGGCAAGGTGATCGAGCTGCTGCTCGATCCGGGCATCATCGTGGGCATGGTCAACGAGTATCCCGAGCAGGAACTGGGCGATGTGCAGTTCGGTTCCCCCGGTCCCTGGGGCGGCATGCAGCAGGCCGACCCGATGTCCGGCCTGGACCCGATCGCCGCCAGCGAACTGATCCGCGACCTGGAAGCGCTGCGCGCCTGAGCACGACGGGCCGCGCTCAGGCGTGGCCCGCCTCCCCACCCGAACGCCCGCGCCCGGCGCGTGCGTGCAACCGGATACCCCGATGGCCCCGTCTTCCGTTTCCCCCGCGCCCACCGTCGCCGCGATGCAGCGCCCGCCCGCCGAGGTGCTGCATGCCGACGAACTGGCACGCCTGCGCCAGCACGACCGCGATGCCCGTCCACCGGGCTGGGCGCTCAGCCTGCGGGCCGCGCGGGCCTTCATCCTGGGCGATCCGGCGCTGGGCATCCAGGCCAAGGTGGTGGCCCCGGTCGCCAGCATCGAACGCATGCTGGTCACCCTGGCCACCGGTCGCGGCCTGATGCTGGTGGGCGAGCCGGGCACTGCCAAGTCGCTGTTGTCCGAACTGCTGGCCAGTGCGATCTGCGGCGTGTCCACCCTGACCATCCAGGGTGGCGCGTCCACCACCGAAGACCAGATCAAGTACGGCTGGAACTACGCGCTGCTGATCAACGAAGGCCCCAGCCCCCGCGCCATGGTGCCCGCGCCGCTGTACCAGGGCATGCGCGATGGCCGCATCGTGCGCTTCGAGGAAATCACCCGCGCCCCGCAGGAAGTGCAGGATTGCCTGCTGGGCATGCTCTCGGACCGGGTCATGGCCGTGCCCGAGCTCGAAGGCGAGCACGCCATGCTGTACGCCCGCGAGGGCTTCAACATCATCGCCACCGCCAATACCCGCGACCGCGGCGTCAATGAAATGAGCGCCGCGCTCAAGCGCCGCTTCGATTTCGAAACCGTCGCGGCGATCCTCGATTTCGACCTGGAACTGCAGCTGGTGCAGCAGGCGTCGGCGCGCCTGCTCGAGCGCAGCGGCATTCCCGCCACGTTGCCGGTGCCGGTGCTGGAACTGCTGGTCACCACCTTCCGCGACCTGCGCAGCGGCAACGCGCCGGACGGGCAGGGCGGTGACACCCCGATGGATCGCCTGTCGGCAGTGATGTCCACCGCCGAGGCGGTCAACGTCGCCCATGCGGTGGGCGTGCGGGCCTGGTTCCTGGAGCAGCGCGAAGGTGCACCGGCCGATCTGGTCGACTGCATCGCCGGCACCGTGGTCAAGGACAGCGCCGAGGACCGCGCCAAGCTGCGCCGCTACTTCGAACACACCGTCGCCCGCCGCCAGGGCGCGTCCTGGCGGGCGTACTACGAGGCGCGCCACCGCCTGCCGTGAGCGATCAGCCCGACATCATCGGCGTCCGCCACCACAGCCCGGCCTGCGCCCGGCTGGTGGCCGCGCGCATCCGCCGCCAGCGCCCGGCCTTCGTATTGATCGAAGGCCCGGCCGACTTCAACCCGCGCCTGGACGAGCTGCACCTGGACCATCGCCTGCCGCTGGCGATCTACAGCCATCGTTCCGACGACAGCACCCATCACGGCTCGTGGACTCCGTTCGCCGAGCACTCGCCCGAATGGCAGGCGCTGGTGGTCGGGCGCGAGGTGGGCGCGCAGGTGCGCTTCATCGACCTGCCCGCGTGGCACGAGGCCTTCGCGGCGCTGGAAAACCGCTACGCCGACAGCGCCGACCACGCGCACGAGGCCCGCGCCGACGCCTACGAACGCGCGCTCGGCGAGCGCCTGGCAGTGCAGGGCCGCGACGCCCTGTGGGATCACCTGTTCGAGCAGGACGACGTCGACGAGGGCCTGCACGAGCGCCTGCACACCTACTTCGTCCACCTGCGCGGCGACGACCGCGGCTCACTGGGCAACCAGCAGCGCGAACAGATGATGGCCGCCTGGATCGCCTGGGCGATGCGCCAGCCGCCCGGCGAGGGCCGCCACGGCGTGCTGGTGGTCTGTGGCGGCTACCACGCGCCGGCGCTGCAGCAGCTGTGGGCGCAGCAGCCGTCGGCCAGCACGCCGCCGGCGGTGCCGCTCCCGGCCGCCGGCAGCAGCGGTGCGGTGCGGCATGGATCGTTCCTGGTGCCGTACACCTTCAAGCGCCTCGATGCCTTCGCCGGGTACGCCTCCGGCATGCCCTCGCCGGGCTGGTACCAGTGGCAGTGGGAGCATGGCGCCGATGCCGATGCCCACATGCTCGGGCAGGTGATGGCGCGGTTGCGCGGGCGCGGGTTGCCGGCCTCCACCGCCGACCTGATCGCCGCGCGCCTGCGCGCCGACGCCCTGGCACGGCTGCGCGGGCACCCCCGTCCGCAGCGCGTGGACTGGCTCGACGCGCTGGCCGGTGCGCTGGTCAAGGACGCACTGGATGCGCCGCTGCCGTGGACCTACCGCGGCCGCCTGCGGGCCGGCACCGATCCGGTCCTGGTCCAGATCATGGAGGTGCTGGCCGGCGACAGCGCCGGGCTGCTGGATCCGCTGACCCCGCAACCGCCCTTGCTGGCCGACCTGGCCGCGCAGCTGCACGCGCACGGGCTGGTGCTGGGCCAGGGGTGCCGCCTGGACCTGCTCGACCCGCACGACCGCCAGCGCAGCGTGCTGCTGCACCGCCTGCTGCTGCTGCAGGTGCCGGGCATCGTGCGTACCCACGGCCCGGCGCAGGCCATCAGCGACACCTTCGAAGAAACCTGGTCGCTGGCCCAGCCGGTGGAACAGCACGCCGCGCTGATCGAAGCCGGCGCCTGGGGCGCCACCGTCGGCGATGCCGCACGCGCGCGCCTGGAAGACGCCCTGCGCCATGCCGATCGCGGCATCGCCGGACGCGTCCCGCTGCTCAACCGCGCCGCGTGGGCGGCACTGCCTGCGGTCAGCGCCGCGGTGCTCGACGACCTGGCCGCCGCCGTCGCCAGCGAAGCCCGCTTCGAGGTGCTGGCCCCGGCGCTGGGCGAGCTGGACCTGCTGCGGCGGCATGGGCACATGCTGGGCATGCAGGAGGCGCCGATGCTCAACGCCCTCCTCGGGCCCGGCCTGGACCGCGCGCTGTGGCTGCTCGAAGCGCCCGGCCAGGTCGGCAGCGCCGATACCGACGCACACCTGCGCGGCCACCTGGCGCTGCGCCAGATCCTCACCGGGCGCCTGGCCGATGACGAACACGGCGACCCGGCCGCGCTCGCCATTGCCCCGGCGCGCGCGCTGGCGGTATGGCAGCGCAAGCTCGCCAACCCCCAGGCCGCCGCGGTCAGCCGCGGTGCCTCGCTCGGTGCGCTGGTGGGGCTGCGCGAGCGGGTGGGGGTGGCCACGACGTCGTTTGCCGATGAGGCCATGGCCCTGCTGCAGGGCCTGGCCCCGGCGCACGTGGGCGATGCCCTGGCCGGCCTGCTGGCGCTGGCGCGCGACCGCCTGGCCAGCGAACCGGCATTCACCGCCGCACTGGATGGCCTCATCCAGGCACTGCAGGCAGAGGACTTCATCCTGGCCTTGCCCGCGCTGCGCGGTGCCTTCGCCTGGCTGCCGGCGCGCGAGCGCGGCGCGCTGGCCACCCGCATGCTGGCCCTGCATGGCGCGGCCCACCTGTCCGGCCGCGTACTCACCGCGCCGGTGCCGGGGCAGGCGTCGGCCGATGCGCTGGCCCGCGCCACCCAACGCGAAACCACCGCGCTGGACGCACTCGCGCGCTGGGGCATCACCCCCGTGCAGGAGGCAGCGCCATGAGCCTGGACATCCCCGATCCGCTGCAGCGCTGGCGCCTGCTGCTGGGCGAACCGGCCGAGCCGGCCTGCGGTGCGCTCGGCGCGCAGGCCCAGGCCGCCGACGCCGCGCTGGAGTGGCTGTACGGACGCGATGGCGACCGCGCGCTGCGCGGTGAGCGCAGTGGCGGGGGCGGTGCATCGCAGCTGTCCACCCCGGACTGGATCAACGACATCCACCGGCTGTTCCCGCGCGAGGTGATCGAACGCCTCGAGCGCGATGCCGTGGAGCGCTATGGCATCGACGAGGTGGTCACCAACCTGGAGGTGCTCGAACGCATCGCGCCCTCCGAAAGCCTGCTGCGCGCGGTGCTGCATACCAAGCACCTGATGAATCCGCAGGTGCTCGCCGCCGCCCGCAAGCTGGTGGCCGAGGTCGTGCGGCGCATCATGGAGCGGCTGGTCACGCAGGTGCACCACGCCTTCAGCGGCACCCGCGACCGGCGCCGCCGCTCGCGCCGGCAGATCGCCAGCAACTTCGATTTCCGCCGCACGGTGGCCGCCAACCTGCATCGCCTGGACCCGGCCAGCGGCAAGCTCTACGTGCAGCAGCCGATGTTCTTCAGCCGCAGCCGCCGCCAGGCCGAACCGTGGGACATCATCCTGCTGATCGACCAGAGCGGTTCCATGGTCGACTCGGTCATCCACAGCGCGGTCATGGCTGCGTGCCTGTGGCAGTTGCCGGGCATGCGCACCCATCTGATCGCCTTTGATACCGAGGTGGTCGACCTCACCGCCGATGTCGCCGACCCGGTCGAACTGCTGATGAAGGTGCAACTGGGGGGCGGCACCGACATCGCCCGCGCCGTGGCCTACGCGCAGGGCCGGGTGGTCAATCCCTCGCGCAGCGTGGTGGTGGTGGTCAGCGACTTCTACGAAGGCGGTGGCGATGGCGACCTGGTGCGCCGGGTCAAGGCGCTGGTCGAATCCGGCGTCAAGGTGCTGGGGCTGGCCGCGCTGGACGGGCAGGCCGACCCTAGCTACGACCGCGAAACCGCCGCACGCCTGGTCAAGGTCGGGGCGCACATCGCGGCGATGACGCCGGGCGAGCTGGCTGCGTGGCTGGCCGAAAAGGTGCTGGCATGAACCTGCGCCAGGACCTGCTGGAACTCACCCCGGCCGCGCTGATGGCGCTGGCCAACCCGGGTTTCGTCAAGCGCGCGCAGAAGGATCTGGCCGCCGGCATCGCACCGGCGCTGGACATCGACGCCAGCGGCACCATCCGCGCCACCTATGACGACGGCTGCATCGCACGCCTGCCGGTGGGCTGCACCCTGCGGGATGCCCAGTGCAGCTGCACCGCCACCGCCATGTGCCGGCATCGGGTGACGCTGGTGCTGGCCTGGCAGGCGCATGCGGCCGCCACCCTGTCCGCGCCGGCCACCGAGCGCGCTGCCGGGCACGCCCAGGTCGATGCCGATGCGGCCTGGAGCCCGGCCCAGTTCGACCTGGCGAGCCTGGCCAGCGTGCTGCCCCCCGGGGTGATGGACCAGGCCGCGCGGTTGCGCCAGGACGGTCCGGTGATCACCGTCTACCCGTGGGCCGGCGCGGCCAGTCCGCCCAGCGCGCAGCTGCCGATGTGCAGCGTGCGCTTCTTCGCCAGGGGCTCGATCGCCCACGCGCGCTGTGATTGCCGCCAGGGCGGCAACTGTGCCCACGTCGTGCTCGCCGTGATGGCCTTCGCCCAGGCCGAGCACCTCGGCCCGCTGCAGTCACCGCACACCCTGCAGCTGCGCAGCGTCGACGCCGCATCCGACACCGCCAGTGGCTGGGACACCGCCGCCCAGGCGTTGCACGCCGACATCGACGCGCTGCTGCTCGCGCTCTGGCTCGATGGCGGCGCGCAACCGCTGATCGCCGTGGCGGCACGCATCCAGGCCCTGCGCAGCCGAGCCCAGGCGCAGGGCTGGTGCTGGATCGAGGATGCCCTGGCCGAGCTGCGCCAGCTGCTGCAGGCGCGGCAGGCACGCAGCACCCGATTCGCGCCGCTGGCCCTGCTCGACCTGGTGGTGGGGCTGTGGGCACGTCTACAGTCGGCTGCGCAGCTGGCCCAGCAGCGCGCCCCGGCGCTGCCCGCTGCGCAGGTGCTGGGCATCGGGATCAAGGGCGAGGTGGCACTGGACCGCCTGCGGCTGGTCTCGCTCGGGGCCTCGCTGTGGAGCGATGAACGCGAGCAGGGTGCCACCGTGCTGTGGGCCGACCCGGACACCCAGTCGGTCACGGTAATGGCACGGCAGTGGCCGCGGGAGGCAACGGCAACCACGCCCCTCGGCGAACGCCGCATCGCCGGCCACCCGCTGCGTCAGTTGGCCGCCAGCCAGGTGATCACCCAGCGCGCCACGCGCAGCGCCAACGGTACCGTCAGCGTCGCCGCCCAGCGCCAGCACACCGGCCTGCTGCCGCTGTCGCCCCGCGCATGGGACGAACTGGGCGCGCCGTTGCGCCAGCCCGACCCGGCGGCCCTGGCCGCGCACCTGGCACGGCAGCCGCCGGCGTTCACCCAGCCGCGCCTGGCGGCGGCCGGCGTGGCCGGCGGTGCGCCGGCGGCCTTCCATGTGGTCCAGGTCGACGCACTGCAGCCGGCACACGTCGGCTGGG
>DJBL01000169.1:58157-58355 GCA_002435595.1 Stenotrophomonas maltophilia | reverse complement strand
GCTCTTCCGATCTCGTGGCGCGGGGCCTCGGCGTGCGGGCGACGCGCGTGCTTGCGCGGCGAACGATCGCCACCGGGCACCTCAGCCTTGCCCGGCGCGCTGTTGCCCCAGCGGATCGGGGTCTGTGGCTCGAAGCCGGGCACGTCGCGGATGTCCATGTCCTTGTCCAGCAGGCGCACGATCTGGCGCAGCAGCTTG
>DJBL01000169.1:0-57923 GCA_002435595.1 Stenotrophomonas maltophilia | reverse complement strand
CCGGTACGGCCGATGCGGTGCACGTAATCCTCGGCCACCATCGGCAGGTCATAGTTGATGACCTTGGGCAGCTCGTTGATGTCGATGCCGCGCGCGGCGATATCGGTGGCCACCAGCACGGTCACCCGGCCGGCCTTGAAGTCGCCCAGCGCACGCAGGCGCTGGCCCTGGCTCTTGTTGCCGTGGATCGCCGCGGTCTTGATGCCGGACTTCTCCAGGAACGTGGCCAGCTTGTCGCAGCCGTGCTTGGTACGGCCGAACACCAGGGTCTGCTCACGGCTGTCCTGGGCCAGCAGGTGCAGCAGCAGCTCGCGCTTGCGCGCGCCATCGACCGGGTGCACGCGGTGGGTGATGGTCTCGGCGACGGTGTTCTTCGGGGTCACCTGGATCTGCGCCGGATCGCGCATGAACTCCAGGGCCAGCTGCTTGATGCTCTCTTCGAAGGTTGCCGAGAACAGCAGGGTCTGGCGGTTTTGGCGCGGCAGCTTGGCCAGGATCTTCTTGATCGACGGCAGGAAGCCCATGTCCAGCATGCGGTCGGCTTCGTCCAGCACCAGGATCTCGATGCCCGACAGGTCGACGCTGCGACGCTCCAGGTGGTCGATCAGGCGGCCCGGGCAGGCCACCAGCAGGTCCACGCCACGGCGCAGCACATCGAACTGGTTGCCCATGCCGACGCCGCCGTAGATGCAGGCGCTCGGAATGCGCAGGTACTTGCTGTAGCCGCGCAGGCTGTCATGCACCTGGGTGGCCAGTTCGCGGGTCGGGGCCAGCACCAGCGCACGCGGCTTGCGCGGGCCGTTGACGGCCTGCGGGTTGGTGCCCAGGTGCTGCAGCAGCGGCAGGCCGAAGGCGGCGGTCTTGCCGGTACCGGTCTGCGCGCCGGCCAGCAGGTCGCGGCCTTCCAGCGCCAGCGGGATCGCCTGCTCCTGGATCGGGGTGGGGTTTTCGTAGCCCTGCTCGGTCAACGCGCGCAGCAGGAACGGGGCAAGGCCCAAGGATTCAAAAGACATCGGGTGGAAGCTCCAAAGACAAAGTAACGCCAGGCCGAATGGCCGGACGCGAGGCAGATCAAGGTGATCGGCTGACTCGGAGCGTTCCCGTGAACCGCGCTGCGAGAATTGGGTGCAGCCGGCGCGGTGCGCAGACTGGAATGCATGACGAATGGCGTCGGAGTGGGGGCGGGCGACGGATCGTTGATCCATATCGCCGGCGATCCCGAAGGGAAACGGACGGCCGCTGCAGACCCGCCTAGTCTAACGGATGTTTGAGAACCCTACCAAGTACCCCTGTTCAGTTTGGAGGCGGCGCGGGTGACGCAGCCGGATCTGGCGGGGCCTTTAGCGCGTCAGGGCGACCGGTCGTTGCCCGGGCAACTCTGGCGGGCAACCACGCCAACCTCCTTCGCATGGGCTATCGTCGTTGTGGCGCAGTGCAACTTGGATTGACCGCGCATTTGATTACACTTGAAACCTATTTTCGCGATTCCGGATACCCACCCCATGAAGCTCGGTTCTTTGAAGGAAGGCGGCCGTGACGGCACCCTGATCGTGGTCTCGCGCGACCTGCGCCACGGCGTGCGCGCCACCGGCATCGCCGCCACCCTGCAGCAGGCGCTGGAAGACTGGAGCCACCTGGCGCCGCGCCTGAACGCGTTGTCCGAATCGCTCAACGACGGCAGTGCCGACGGGGTGTTCGACATCGACCTGCAGGCGCTGGCCGCGCCGTTGCCGCGCGCCTACGAGTTCGTCGACGGCAGTGCCTACCTGCCGCACGTGGCGCGCGTGCGCCGCGCCCGCGGCGCCGAGGTGCCGGAGAGCTTTTACACCGACCCGCTGATGTACCAGGCCACCAGCGCCGGCTTCTACGGCCCGCGTGACGCGGTCAAGGTGGTCAGCGAGGAATACGGCATCGATCTGGAAGCCGAGCTGGTGGTGATCACCGACGACGTCCCGATGGCGGTGACCCCGGAACAGGCCGCCGGCCATATCCAGCTGATCGGCCTGGTCAACGACGTGTCGCTGCGCAATCTGATCCCGGGTGAACTGGCCAAGGGCTTCGGCTTCCTGCAGTCCAAGCCGCGCTCGGCGCTGTCGCCGGTGTTCGTCACCCCGGATGAGCTGGGCGAGGCCTGGCAGGACAGCAAGGTGCACCTGCCGCTGGTGACCCACATCAACGGGGCCTGGTTCGGCGCGCCCGAGGCCGGGGTGGATATGCAGTTCAACTTCGCCCAGCTGGTCGCGCATGCGGCCAGGACCCGCCCGCTGGGCGCCGGTGCGATCGTCGGCTCGGGCACCATCGCCAACGAGGACACCGGCAAGGGTGCCTCCTGCTTTGCCGAGCAGCGCACCGTGGAAACCCTGCGCGACGGCAAGCCGAGCACCCCGTTCATGTCCTTTGGCGACGTGGTCCACATCGAGATGCTCGACGCGGCGGGGCAGAGCATCTTCGGGGCGATCGAGCAGCGCATCGAACAGGCCGCCAAGCCCTGAACGCCACCGCCGCCACCGCCGAAAGCGCCCTGGAACTGTTCAGCTACTGGCGGTCCAGCGCGGCATACCGCGTGCGGATCGGCCTGAACCTCAAGCAGCTGCCGCACCGGATCACCCCGGTGCACCTGCTGCGCGACGGCGGCCAGCAGCACAGCGAGGCCTATGCCGCGCTCAACCCGCAGGAGCTGGTGCCCACGCTGTGCCACGAGGGCCAGGTGCTGCGCCAGTCCATGGCGATCCTGGAATACCTGGACGAGGTGTTCCCGCTGCCGGCGCTGCTGCCCGACGATGCGGCCGGGCGGGCGCGGGTGCGCGCACTGGCGCAGCTGGTGGCCTGCGACATCCACCCGCTCAACAATCTGCGGGTGATGCAGTTCTTCAGCGATACCTGGAGCGTGCCGCAGCCCGAGCGCGACGACTGGACCCGGCACTGGATGCGGGTCGGGTTCGAGGCGATGGAGCGGATGCTGGTCGAATCGGTGGACACCGGCCGCTTCTGCCACGGCGACAGCCCCGGCCTGGCCGACTGCTGCCTGGTGCCGCAGTTGTACAACGCGCGCCGCTTCAACCTGGACATGGAGCCGTATCCGACCCTGGCGCGGATCGACGCGGCCTGCCTGGCCCTGCCGGCCTTCGATGCGGCCCGCCCGGAAAACCAGATCGACGCCGGTTGAACCGGTCGGCATCGACCCTGGGTCGATGCGGCGTGGCACAGGTCCCCACCCACGGTGGGGACCTGGCCGCGCGCGGCGCGATCAGAACCCGTGGGTGATGGCTGCCGGTGCGCTGTTGGCCGAGAAGTCGGCGTAGGGGTCGTGCTCGCCGCTGCCGCCTTCGGACAGGCGGAACTTCAGCGCCAGGCCATCGCGCGAGTCGGCCGCGCGCAGCGCTTCCTCCTGCTCGATGATGCCGTTCTTGGCCATCCGGAACAGGCACTGGTCAAAGCTCTCCATGCCTTCTTCCAGCGAGGCTTCCATCGCCGCCTTGACCTCGTGCACCTGGCCGCGGCGCAGCAGGTCGCGGATCATCGGGGTGTTGATCAACACCTCGGTGGCCGGCAGGCGGCGCCCGTCCTTGCCCTTGACCAGGCGCTGGGAGACCACCGCGCGCAGGTTCAGCGACAGGTTCATCAGCACGTTGCGGTGCGCGCTTTCCGGGAAGAAGTTCAGGATGCGCTCGATGGTCTGGTCGGCGTTGTTGGAGTGCAGCGTGGCCAGGCACAGGTGCCCGGTCTCGGCGAAGGCGATGGCCGCCTCCATGGTTTCGGCATCCAGGATTTCGCCGATCAGGATGACGTCCGGCGCCTCTCGCATCGCATTCTTCAGCGCGTTGTGGAAGGCATGGGTGTCCAGCCCCACCTCACGCTGGTTGACGATGGACATCTTGTGCTTGTGCAGGTACTCGATCGGATCCTCGATGGTGAGGATGTGACCGGTGGTGGTGCTGTTGCGGTGGTCGATCATCGAGGCCAGCGAAGTGGACTTGCCCGAACCGGTCGAGCCGACCACCAGCACCAGCCCGCGCGGGGTCATGATGACGTCCTTGAGCACCTGCGGCAGGTTGAGCTCTTCGATGCTGGGGATCTTGCTGCGGATGGCACGGATCACCATGCCGACCTCGCCACGCTGCTTGAACACGTTGACGCGGAAGCGCCCGGCGTCGGGCAGGGCGATGGCCATGTTGAGTTCCAGCTCGCGCTCGAACTCGGGCACCTGGCCTTCGTCCATCAGCGAGTAGGCGATCTTCTTGACCATGCCCGGCGGCAGGCCGGTGTTGCCCAGCGGGTACAGCTTGCCTTCGATCTTGATGTACACCGGCGCTCCGGTGGTCAAGAACATGTCCGAAGCGTTCTTTTCGGTCATCAGCTTCAGGAAATAGCCGATATCCATGCGAAATGTTTCCCCAACAATCGGCCGCGTGCCATTGCAAGCACGCCGCAGGCTTCCGACAATGGCCGCGCTCCTACTTCTGGCGACGGCACCCCCAATGAATCCTAGCTTCGCACAAATACGACGTGTCCCGTACCTCACCCTGCTGTTTTGCGTGACGGTGTGCACACTCGCGTTCGCCGGCGCCGCCCAGGCGCAGGACGGCGCCCTGGAGCTGATGCAGGCCCGGCAGGCGGTCGACAAGGCCACCCAGGCCGATGCCGACCAGTACGCCCCGGACCTGATCGCCGTGGCCCGACAGGGGCTGGAACAGGCCCAGCGCGCCGCCGGCGACCGCCGCGAGCGCAAGAACGCGCCGGCCCTGGCCGTTCGCGCCACCGTCGACGCCGACCTGGCCCGCGCCCGCAGCGAAGAAGCCACCGCCACCGCCCAGCTGCAGCTGCGCCGCAATGAGGTGAGCCAGCTGCAACGCCAGCTCGCCACCGGGGAGAACCGTTGATGACCGTCGCGCCGAAAATGTCGCGCACGCTGCGCGCCTCCAGCCTGCTGCTGGCTGCCAGCCTGGCCCTGCCGCTGCTGGCCCAGGCCGCCGAAGACCCCGCGGTGGCCCAGCTGAGCCAGCGTCTGATGGCCATCCAGGCCAATCCCGACGCCTCGCAGCTGGCCGCCTTCGAGCGCCTGCAGGCCCAGCAGGCCGTGGCCGAGCTGGCCAAGGCCAAGCGCCGTGACCTGGACCAGGCCCGCTACCTGGCCGAGCGCCGGGTCGAGATCGCCGAGACGAGCGTGCGTGCCGCCCTGGCCCAGCGCGAGGTCGACCAGCTGGAACGCACCCGCAGCGAGCTGCTGATCGAAGCCAGCCGCCGCGATGCCCAGCGCGCCCGCCAGGAAGCGGAGCGGCTGCGCGTGCAGGCGCAGATCCAGGCCGAGGAAAGCGAGCGCCTGCGGCTGGCCGCCGAGCAGGAGGCGCTGGCCCGCCAGGATGCCGAGACCGCGCTGACCAGCGTGGCCGGCAAGCAGACCGCGCGGCTGAGCGCGGCCCAGCAGAACGCGGCCAAGCTGGCCCGCGAGGAAGCCGAACTGGTGGCGGGCAGCAAACTGCCGGGCTCGAAGTTCGACACCCGCGGCGAAGTGTTCACCTTCAATGGCGATGCCTTCGCCGCCGGCAAGGGCAGCCTGTCCGGTGCTGCCAAGGGCCAGGCCAAGGCGCTGGCCGAGTACCTGAACATCGGCAAGAAGGGCCGGGTGCGGATCGAGGCCTATGACGCCGCCGCCGGCGTCGGCGAGCAGCGGGCCCAGGCCCTGCGTGATGCGCTGGTCGCCAGCGGGGTCAGTGCCAGCCGGCTGCAGGTGAGCGGCAAGAAGGCCGCGGCCACCAAGGCCCGCTCGGCCGAGGTGATCATCGCGCCCTGATGCGGTCGCGGGGCCGGCTCATGACCGTTGCTCATGACGCAACTGGTTGTTTTTGTTTAATTTTCGTTGTTCTGCGTGTTCAGCCTGAACCTTTGCTGGGCCGCATCGAAAATTTCAGATGAAACGCTTGAAGACCCTCCGGAGCAGGCGTAGGGTCAGTTGTCCGGGTTGCCTTCCGCGACCCGGACGATTGGAGGGCCGGGCCGATGAACCGAGGGCACGAACCACAGCAGTCTGCAGTCCGGGCCGTCCCGGTTGCGCGTGTGGGTTCGGTCGCGGTCATCGTCTGGCGCTCCACCCAAAAGCAACGCCCCGTGCCGTCAGGCCGGGGCGTTCTTGTTTCTGCAAGACAGCGATAGGAGGTTCATCATGTTCGAAGGTCAGCCCCAGAGCGAGATCGATGCACGCCGCAAGCGTGACCCGGAATTCAAGGCACTTTACGAGCGGCACCAGAAGTTGAACAAAAAGTGCATGGATGCCCAGCTGGGTGTACTTCCGATAGACGATCTCACCTTGGGCCAGATGAAGCGTGAGAAGCTGCTGGCCAAGCAGAAGCTGGAAAGGATGTACGACTCCCCCACGCATTGACGCCTCAAGGGGGCCGGCCCAGGGCCGGCTCCCTGCCACCGACCGCCGCGGGCGGCGTCCGACTCCTCGTCGACGGGCGCCGTCCGCGTCGCTCTTTCCGGCCCGCCGATACGGCCTTTTCCTACCGCACGGCGGGTATCAGGCGCGGCAACCTGACTTTCTACGCCAACCGTCGGATAATCACCGGTCCGGCCGCCTTGCGGCGCGAATCGATGTGAACCGATGGCAATCCACTCCTCCGTACTCGAACTCATTGGCCAGACCCCGATCGTCAAGGCCCAGCGCCTGGACACCGGCGTCTGCGAGCTTTACCTGAAGCTCGAGAGCGCCAATCCCGGAGGATCGATCAAGGACCGCATCGGCCTGTCGATGATCGAGGCGGCCGAGAAGCGCGGCGAGCTCACCCCGGGCGCAACCCTGGTGGAGGGCACCGCCGGCAATACCGGCCTGGGCCTGGCGCTGGTGGCCCAGCAGAAGGGCTACAAGCTGATCCTGGTGGTGCCGGACAAGATGAGCCGCGAGAAGATCTTCAATCTCAAGGCGATGGGCGCCGAAGTGCGGCTGACCCGTTCGGACGTGGCCAAGGGCCACCCGGAGTACTACCAGGACATGGCCAAGCGCGTGGCCGAGGAAACCCCGGGCGCCTACTTCATCAACCAGTTCGGCAACCCGGACAACCCCGCCGCGCACGAGTTCGGCACCGGTCCGGAGATCCTGGCGCAGATGGACGGCGACCTGGACGCGATCGTGTTCGGCTGCGGCAGCTCGGGCACCATGACCGGCCTGTCGCGCGCCTTCGCCGCCGCCTCGCCGAAGACCGAGCTGGTGCTGGCCGATCCGGTCGGCTCGATCCTGGCCGAATACATCAACGACGGCGTGCTCAACGACAAGTCGGGCAGCTGGCTGGTGGAAGGCATCGGCGAGGACTTCCTGCCCTCGATCGCCGATTTCAGCCGGGTCACCAAGGCCTACGCGATCAGCGACGCCGAGAGCTTCCATACCGCGCGCGAGCTGCTGGGCAAGGAGGGCATCCTCGGCGGCTCGTCCACTGGCACCCTGCTGGCCGCGGCGCTGAAGTACTGCAAGGAGCAGACCACGCCGAAGAAGGTGCTGGTGCTGGTCTGCGACACGGGCAACAAGTACCTGTCCAAGATGTACAACGACTACTGGATGCTGGACAACGGCTTCCTGGAGCGCCCGCAGTCGGGCGACCTGCGCGACCTGATCCTGCGCCCGTACGGCCAGCGCGACACGGTGGTGATCGGCCCCAACGACCTGCTCACCACCGCCTACCAGCGCATGAAGCTGTACGACGTGTCGCAGTTGCCGGTGATGGATGGCGACCAGCTGGTCGGCATCGTGGATGAAAGCGACGTGCTGCTGCATGTTTACGGCGACGAAGCCCGCTTCCGCGATCCGGTGGCCACCGCGATGGTCAGCAAGCTGGACCGGCTGGACGTGAAATCGCCGATCGAGGCCCTGCTGCCGGTGTTCGACCGTGGCCAGGTGGCCATCGTCATGGACGGGGGCACCTTCCTGGGCCTGATCACCCGGATCGACCTGCTGAACTACCTGCGTCGCCGGGTCCAGTAACCCGCCCGCGCCGGCCGTCATCGCTCTGAATCAGCGTTTATCCGCGTCAACGGCCGATTAAGCCGCCGCTGATAGACTTCCGCTCCTTTTGCGGGAGCCCCTGCCGGGGCTCTCCTTGCTGGGAAACATCATGTCCGACCACGCTACCTCCGGGCACGGCAACCGTGCGCTTGCCCTGGCCACCCTGGCCATCCACGGCGGACAGTCGCCGGATCCGAGCACCGGCGCGGTGATGCCGCCGATCTACGCGACCTCCACCTACGCCCAGTCCAGCCCCGGCGAACACCAGGGCTTTGAGTACTCGCGCACCCACAATCCCACCCGCTTCGCCTACGAGCGCTGCGTGGCGTCCCTGGAAGGCGGCAGCCGCGGTTTCGCGTTCGCCTCGGGCATGGCCGCCAGTTCCACGGTGATGGAGCTGCTGGACGCCGGCAGCCACGTGGTGGCGATGGACGATATCTACGGCGGCACCTTCCGCCTGTTCGAGCGCGTGCGTAAGCGTACCGCCAACCTGCAGTTCAGCTTCGTCGACCTGACCGACCTGGCCGCGTTCGAGGCCTCGATCACCGCGCAGACGAAGATGGTCTGGATCGAAACCCCGACCAACCCGATGCTCAAGATCGTGGATATCGCCGCGGTGACCGCCATCGCCAAGCGCCATGGCCTGATCGTGGTGGTCGACAACACCTTCGCCTCGCCGATGCTGCAGCGCCCGCTGGAGCTGGGCGCCGACCTGGTCCTGCACTCGGCCACCAAGTACCTCAACGGGCACTCGGACATGGTCGGCGGCATGGTGGTGGTCGGCGACAACGCCGAGCTGGCCGAGCAGATGGCGTTCCTGCAGAACTCCATCGGCGGCGTGCAGGGCCCGTTCGACAGCTTCCTGGCCCTGCGTGGCCTGAAGACCCTGCCGCTGCGCATGAAGGCGCACTGCGCCAACGCGCTGGCGCTGGCCCAGTGGCTGGACAAGCACCCGGCCGTGGAGAAGGTGATCTACCCCGGCCTGCCCAGCCACCCGCAGCATGAACTGGCCACGCGCCAGATGAACGGCTACGGCGGCATCGTCTCGATCGTGCTCAAGGGCGGGTTCGAGGCGGCCAAGCGCTTCTGCGAACGCACCCAGCTGTTCACCCTGGCCGAATCGCTCGGCGGCGTGGAGAGCCTGGTCAACCACCCGGCGGTGATGACCCATGCCTCGATCCCGGTGGCCCGCCGCGACCAGCTCGGCATCAGCGATGCGCTGGTGCGCCTGAGCGTGGGCGTGGAGGAACTGGGCGACCTGCAGGTGGACCTGGAAGAGGCACTGGGTGCCGAGGTCCGCTGAGATGGGCATTCTTTCCGTCTTCGGCAAGAACCGCTCGCTCGCCTTCGAACTGACCCAGCGCGAAGTGCTGGGCCGGTATCGCGGCGCGAGTTTCGGCCTGTTGTGGTCGCTGATCAGCCCGTTCCTGATGCTGCTGGTCTACACCATGGCCTTCGGCTTCATCATGAAAGGGCGCTGGCCCGGCTCGTCGGGGTCGACCACCGACTTCGCGCTGATCCTGTTCGCCGGCCTGACCGTGCACGGCTTCTTCGCCGAGTGCTTCACCCGCGCCCCGCAGCTGATCGTGAGCAACACCAGCTACGTCAAGCGCGTGGTGTTCCCGCTGGACATCCTGGTGTGGAGCATGACGCTGTCGGCGCTGTTCCACCTGGTGATGAACATGGTGGTGCTGCTGCTGCTGTACCTGTGCGTGAAGGGCAGCATCCATCCCACCGCCGTGCTGCTGCCGGTGGTGCTGATCCCGCTGGTGATCCTCACCGCCGGCATCGGCTGGATGGCCTCGGCGCTGGGCGTGTACCTGCGCGACATCGGCCAGATCGCCGGCGTCATCGCCGCGGCGATGCTGTTCCTGTCCTCGGCGATCATCCCGGTCGAATCGGTGCCGGCCAGCTACCGCATCGTGTTCGAGCTCAACCCGCTGACCTTCATCATCAACCAGGTGCGCGAAGTGGTGATCTGGGGCCGCCTGCCGGACTGGACCGGGCTGGCCATCTATACGTTGATCGCCTGCGTGGTGGCCGTGATCGGCCACCGCGTGTTCACCAAGCTGCGCGTGGGGTTTGCCGATGTCCTCTGATACCGCCTCGACAGACACCGTCATCGAGGTCAACGGCGTGGGCAAGTCGTACCACATGTACGAACGGCCCTCGCATCGCCTGTGGCAGGCGCTGGCCGGCAAGCGCAAGTCGTACTACAAGGATTTCTGGGCGCTGCGCGGGGTGAGCTTCTCCATCCGCCGCGGCCAGACCGTGGGCATCGTGGGCCGCAACGGCTCGGGCAAGTCGACCCTGCTGCAGATGATCGCCGGCACCTTGAACCCCACCGAAGGCAGCATCTCGGTGAAGGGGCGGGTGGCGGCGCTGCTGGAACTGGGCAGCGGCTTCAACCCGGAGTTCACCGGCCGCGAGAACGTCTACCTCAACGCCACCATCCTGGGCCTGTCGCGTGCGCAGATCGAGCAGCGCATGGAGAGCATCCTGGCCTTCGCCGACATCGGCGAGTTCATCGACCAGCCGGTGCGCAGCTACTCCAGCGGCATGTCGGTGCGCCTGGCCTTCGCGGTGATCGCGCACGTGGACGCGGACATCCTCATCATCGATGAGGCGCTGGCGGTGGGCGATGCCTTCTTCTCGCAGAAGTGCATGCGCTTCCTGCGCGAGTTCCAGAAGAACGGCACGCTCCTGTTCGTCAGCCATGACGCGGCGGCGGTGACCAACCTGTGCGAGAACGCGGTGTGGCTGCAGAACGGCCAGATGCGCCTGGTCGGCACCTCCCAGGAGGTGATCGAGGCGTACATGACCGAGCAGCACGCCGTGGGCCGCCGCGATGCCGGCGATGCCAACGTGGTGGTCGGTGAGAAGCGCGCGCGGCGGCCGGTCGGCGATGCCCCGGACGTGCGCGCGCAGGCGCGGCAGGAGGCCGGCTGGAGCAACCGCATCCAGACCTTCGAGTTCGACCCGGACAACGTCGGCCAGGAGTTCGGCGCGCAGGGGGCCCGCATCGTCGAGGTGCAGCTGCTGGATGAGCATGGCCAGTCGGTCGGCCTGCTGGCCGGTGGCGAGCTGGTGCGGCTGGACATCACCGTGGAGCTGGCGCAGTCGCTGCAGAACCTGATCCTGGGCTTCTACGTCAAGGACCGCCTGGGCCAGCGCCTGTTCGGCGACAACACCTTCCTGGCCTGGCAGCATGCCCCGGTCTCCGGCGAGCCCGGCGAGCGGGTCTCGGCGAGCTTCCTGTTCCGCATGCCGGTGATGCCGTCCGGTTCCTACATGGTCGATGCAGCGGTGGCCTCCGGCGACCAGCACGACCACACCCAGCAGCACTGGATCCACGACGCGCTGGAGTTCCGCGCGACCGACGAGACGATGCGATACGGGCTGGTCGGCCTGCCGATGCTGGCCATCGAGCTTTCCAAGGAGAAGAAATGATCGAGTTCACTGGCGAGCGCTTCGTTCCCAGCGAGCAGGGCGTCATCCGGCAGGAGCACCTGCATCGGTACGCCTGGTGCCTGCCCATCGTGGCCGGCAAGGACGTGCTGGACCTGGCCAGCGGCGAAGGCTATGGCAGCGCGATGCTGGCCGGCCAGGCGCGCTCGGTGCGCGGCGTGGACATTTCCGCCGATGCCGTCGCGCATGCCGCCGAGAAGTACGCCGACCGCGCCAACCTGCAGTACCTGCAGGGCTCGGCCGCGCTCGTGCCGCTGCCCGAGGACTGCGTGGACGTGGTGGTCTCCTTCGAGACCGTCGAGCACCTGCTGGAACAGGAGCAGATGCTGGCCGAGATCCGCCGCGTGCTGCGCCCCGGTGGCGTGCTGGTGATGTCCTCGCCGAACAAGGAGGTCTACTCCGACAAGGCCGGCTATCACAACGAGTACCACGTCAAAGAGCTGTACCTGGACCAGTTCGTCGCCCTGCTCAACACGCAGTTCCCGGCGGTGCGGATCGTCGGCCACCGGATGTCGGTGGGATCGACCATCACCCCGCTGGAAGGCCGCCTCGAGGGTGACTACACGGCCATCACCGACAGCGGGCAGGCCATCGAACAGCGCGTTGCCGCGCTGCCCGATCCGGTCTACTTCATCGCCGTCGCCGCCGCCGATGCCACGTTGCTGCCGGCCACCCCGGCCTCGCTGCTGCTGGCCGAGCAGGAAGACCTGTACAACCACCACCACGAAGTGGCGCGGTGGGCGCAGGCCCAGGACAGCGAAATCAACGCGCTGCGCGGTCACGTAGCCGCGCTGAAGGGCGAGCTGGAGCAGGCCGCCGGCGTGCAGGCCGAGCTGCGCGCGGACATCGGCAAGCAGCAGGCGCATGCGGCCGAGCTGCGCGAGCTGCTGGCCGATGCGATCGTGGGCGACCACGCCCGCACCCAGCTGCAGGCGCAGGTGGACCAGCTGCGCGCCGACAACGATGCCAGCCAGGCCACCAACGCGGCCCTGCTGAGCTCCAGTTCCTGGCGGGTGACCAAGCCGCTGCGGTTCCTCTCGCGCGTGCTGCGCGGCGACTGGAACGCAGTGGCCAGTTCGCTGCGCGCCACCGGGCTGGCCCGGATGCCGCTGCTGGCGCCGTTGGTGCGCCCGGTCCGGCGCTTCCTGGTGCGGCGCAGCTACGCCCAGGTCAAGCAGCTGGAAGGCCTGGGCCTGGAGTACGTGAAGGCCAACATCGACGTCTGCCTGGCGACCACCGTGCTGCACAAGGTGGACGCGCCGCTGGTGTCGGTGATCGTGCCCACCTACGGCAACCTGCCTTTCAGCCTGGCCTGCGTGCGCTCGCTGTCGCGCGCCACCACCCATGCGTCCTTCGAGGTGATCGTCGCCGAGGATGCCTCCGGCGATCCGGACATCGGCAAGCTGCGCCACATCCCCGGGCTGCGCTACCACGAGAACGAGAAGAACCTCGGCTTCCTGCTGTCGTGCAACCACGCCGCGACCCTGGCGCGTGGCCGCTACGTCTGTTTCCTCAACAACGATACCGAGGTCACCGACGGCTGGCTGGATGCGCTGCTGAAGGTGTTCGAGACGTTCCCGGATGCGGGCATGGCCGGGTCCAAGCTGGTCTATCCCGATGGCCGCCTGCAGGAAGCCGGTGGCATCGTCTGGGATGACGCCAGCGCCTGGAACGTGGGCCGCCTGCAGAACCCCGCTGCGTCGGAGTTCAACTACGTGCATGAGGCCGACTACATTTCCGGTGCGGCGATCCTGCTGCCCAAGTCGCTGCTGGATGCGCTGGGCTGCTTCGACCCGCACTACCTGCCGGCCTACTGCGAAGACACCGACCTGGCCTTCCGCGTGCGCGCGGCCGGGTACAAGGTGTACTACCAGCCCGAATCGATGGTGGTGCATTACGAAGGTATCTCGCACGGCACCGATGTCTCCACCGGGGTCAAGGCCTACCAGGTGGCCAACCAGAAGAAGCTGCGCGAGCGCTGGCAGGAAACGCTGGAACGCGAGCATTTCGCCAACGCCGAACTGCCGTTCCTGGCGCGCGACCGCTCGCAGCTGCGCAAGACCGTGCTGGTCATCGACCACTACGTACCGCAGCCGGACCGCGATGCCGGCTCGCGCACGATGGACCAGTTCATCGGGCTGTTCCAGAAGCACGGCATGAGCGTGAAGTTCTGGTCGGACAACCTGTGGCACGACCCGATCTATACCCCGCGCCTGCAGCAGATGGGCGTGGAAACGGTGTATGGCCCGGAGCACATCGAGAACTTCGAGGGCTGGATCGCCGCCAACGGTGGCTGCATCGACTACGTGCTGCTGAGCCGGCCGCACGTGGCGGCCAAGTACGTCGACGCGTTGCGCCGGCACAGCCGCGCCACGCTGCTGTACTACGGGCACGACGTGCACCACCAGCGCCTGGCCGAGCAGCTGAAGATCGCCGACGACCCGCAGGTGGCCACCCAGCGGGATGCCTTGCAGCTGCTGGAAGAGTCGCTGTGGGGCAAGGTGGACACGATCTATTACCCCTCCGAACTGGAAACGGCGCACGTCGCGCGCTGGATGGACGGCCGCGAGGGCGTGCGGGCCAAGAACTTCACCATCCCGGTGTATGCGTTCGACCGCTTCCCGCGCGTGGACGCCGAGGGCCTGCCGCGCCGCAAGGGCCTGCTGTTCGTGGCCGGTTTCGCCCACGATCCCAACGTGGATGCGGCGGTGTGGTTCGTCGAACAGGTGCTGCCGCTGATCCGGGCGCACGCGCCGGACATCGAGGTGAACCTGGTCGGCTCCAATCCCAAGCCGGCGGTCCAGGCCCTGGCCAGCGACACGATCAATGTGACCGGCTACGTCACCGACGAGGAGCTGGAGATGTACTACGCCCACAGCCGCGTCGTGGTCGCCCCGCTGCGCTTCGGTGCCGGCATGAAGGGCAAGGTGGTCGAGGCGATGCGCTTTGGCGTGCCGCTGGTGACCTCGCCGGCCGGGGCCCAGGGGCTGGCGGCCGCATCGGCGTTCATCGCCGTGGCCGACGATGCCCAGGCCTTCGCCGATCACGTGCTGCGGCTGCTCGAGGACGACGCGCATTGGCTGGCCATGTCCGGCCAGGCGCAGGCGTATGCCCGCCAGACGTTCTCCGAGCAGGCCTTGTGGAACATCGTCACCCATGACATCGACCCGGCGCCCTATGCCGATGTCGACGCGCGCCGCGAACGCGTGCGCGCCAACACACCGAATGCGAATTGAGGACCAGGCCATGAAAGTACTTGTGATGGGTGCCACCGGTTTCGTCGGCAGCTACCTGATGGAACGGGCGATCGCCGCCGGCCATGAGGTGCTCGGGACCAGCTACAACCCGACCATCGAACCGAAGGACTGGGCCGCGTTCCAGGACCGGGTGGTGCGTTGCGATATCCGCTACCGCGAGCAGACCTCGCAGGTCATCGACGCCTTCCGTCCGGACGTGATCTACCTGCTGTCGGCGCAGAGCTATCCGGCGCTGTCCTGGACCGCGCCGGCGGAAACGCTGGATACCAACGTGGTCGGCACCGCCAACGTGTTCGAATCCATCCGCGCCGCCGGCATCGACCCGGTGGTGGTGGTGGCCTGCTCCAGCGCGCAGTACGGCGAGGTGGCGGCCGAGGACATCCCGGTCAAGGAGTCGCACCCGCTGCGCCCGCTGCATCCCTACGGGATCAGCAAGGTGGCCACCGAGATGCTGGCGCTGCAGTACTGGTCCAACTGGAAGATCCGCAGCGTGTGCGCGCGCATCTTCAACACCACCGGCGCACGCAAGGCCGGTGACGTCTGTGCCGACCTGACCCAGCGCATCGCCCGCATCGAAGCCGGCCAGATCCCGCCGGTGCTGAAGGTGGGCAACCAGGACACGTGGCGCGCCATCACCGACGTGCGCGACCTGGCGTCGGCGCTGGAACTGCTGGCCGAGAAGGGCGAGCCGGGCGGCATCTACAACATCAGCGGCGCGCGCACCTACCAGATCCGCGAGATCGTGGCCCAGGTGGTGGCGGCCGCGCGGGTGCCGGTGGAGATCCAGGTCGACCAGGGCCTGCTGCGCCCCAGCGACGAGAAGGTGATCTTCGGCGACTCCTCCCAGCTGGTGGCACGCACCGGCTGGCAGCAGCAGGTGCCGCTGGAGCAGACCCTGACGGACATGCTGGCCTACTGGCGGCAGACCCTGGGGGTAGTGGACGGGAGCGGCGCATGATCGTCCGCTCGCGCGCCCCGCTGCGGCTGGGCCTGGCCGGCGGCGGCACCGACGTGTCGCCGTTCTGCGACCAGCACGGTGGCTTCGTCATGAATGTCACCATCGACAAATACGCCTACGCGACCATCGATGCCGCGCCGGACGGTACGGTCGCCTTCCATGCCCAGGATGCCGAAGCCAGCGAATCGCTGCCCGTGGCCGAGGTGCAGGCCAGCGCCGGTCCGCTGCAGTTGATGAAGGGCGTGTACCTGCACCTGACCGACCGCTACCTGGACGGGGTGCGCCCGAGCATCCGCGTGCGCACCCATTCCGATGCGCCGCCGGGTTCGGGCCTGGGCTCGTCCTCGACGATGGTGGTCGCGCTGGTGGCAGCGTTTGCCGAGTACTTCTCGCTGCCCTTGGGCGAGTACGAAGTGGCCCAGCTGGCCTACCAGATCGAGCGCGGCGACCTCGGCCTTTCCGGCGGCAAGCAGGACCAGTACGCGGCGGCGTTCGGCGGCTTCAACTTCATGGAGTTCTATGCCGAGGACCGGGTGATCGTCAATCCGCTGCGGATCAAGGACTGGATCTGCGCCGAGCTGGAATCCAGCTTGGTGCTTTACTTCACCGGGGTTTCGCGCGCATCGGCGAAGATCATCGACGAGCAGTCGCGCAACATCAAGGAAGGCCGCACCGACTCGCTCGATGCCATGCACCGGCTGAAGATCGAAGCGACCCAGATGAAGGAAGCGCTGCTGCGCGGCGACCTGGTCCGGTTTGCCGAGGTGATGCAGTCCGGTTGGCAGGCCAAGAAGCAGAGCGCGTCGAGCATCAGCAACCCGATGATCGACGAGATCGAGGAGCGTGCGTTCGCCAATGGCGCCCGCGCGGCCAAGGTCTCCGGCGCCGGTGGCGGCGGCTTCATGATGTTCGTCTGCGACCCGGCCGATCGACTGCGCCTGGTGCGCGCGCTGGCGCAGGCCGGCGGCACCGTCTACGACACCCACTTTACGCACCACGGAGCCACATCATGGAAACTGGGATGAGCAAGTTCATCGAAGACGAGTTCGGCAAGGCGCAGGAGAATTTCCGCCGCATGGCCGCCGATGCCGAGCTGCAGCAGCAGATCCTGGACGCGGTCGCACTGTGCGTGCAGGCCCTGCGCGCCGGCAAGAAGATCCTGTTCGCCGGCAACGGTGGCAGCGCCGCCGATGCCCAGCACTGGGCCGGCGAGCTGGTCAGCCGCTTCTACTACGACCGCCCGGGCCTGCCGGCGATCGCGCTGACCACCGATACCTCGATCCTGACCGCGATCGGCAACGATTACGGCTACGACTACACCTTTGCCCGGCAGATCGAAGCGCTCGGCCAGGAAGGCGACGTGTTCGTGGCGATCTCCACCTCGGGGCGCTCCAAGAACATCATGCGCGCACTGGAGGCCTCCGAGGCCAAGGGCGTGCGGGTGATCGGCTTCACCGGCCAGGGCGGCGGTGACATGCTGGCGCGCTGCGACATCTGCTTCCGCATTCCGTCCAACGAAACCCCGCGCATCCAGGAAGGCCACGAGTTCGTCGGCCACCTGCTGTGCGCGCTGATCGAAAGCGAAATGTTCCCCCGCGCGGACGCGGGCTGATCCAGCAAGATGACGGCGCGCGCGATGATTCACCAGCAGGACACCCAGCCATGACCGTGGCCGATGAAGCAATCGTGCTGGTCGGGGGCTTCGGCACCCGGCTGCGTTCGGAAGTCCCCGACCTGCCCAAACCGCTGGCGCCGGTGGCCGGACGTCCGTTCCTGGCCTATGTGCTGGACAACCTGGTCCAGGGCGGCATCCGGCGGGTGATCCTGGCCACCGGCTACCTCGGTGAGCGGGTGGAGGAGGCCATCGGCAGCCGTTGGCAGGGCATGAGCGTGGTCTACTCGCGCGAGCCCGAGCCGCTGGGCACCGGCGGCGCGTTGGCGCTGGCCGTGCGGCAGCTGCAGGGCCAGGCCGTGCACCTGAGCAACGGCGATACCTTCCTGCGTTACCTGCCCCGGCAGCTGCAGCAGCGGGCAGAACAGGAGCAGGTGGCGTTGGCCGTCGCGCTGGCCCGGGTCGAGGACGTGGGCCGCTACGGTGCGGTCGAGCTGGCCGATGGCCGGGTGGCGGCATTCAACGAGAAGGGCGGCCACGGACCGGGTTTCATCAACGCGGGCAGTTACTTCCTCGGGGCGGCCGCCTTGAGTGCGTTGCCGGACCGGGCGGTGTTCTCCTTCGAGACCGATGTGCTGCTGCCACGCGCGGCCAGCGAAGGACTCGCGGCCTGCGTGGACACGGCCGACTTCATCGATATCGGCGTGCCCGAGGACTACCGGCGCGCGCAAACGATCTTCGCGGGCAGCGTCCCGTGAGCGCGCCGCGGCCGGGCTGCGTGCCAGGCCCGGCCTGGCCGGCCGCTGGCGCGGCGTTGGGCCGGGTGCTGTTCCTGGACCGCGACGGCGTGATCAACGTCAATCACGGCTATGTACATACCCCCGAGGGCACCGAATGGGTGCCCGGGATCGTCGCGCTGTGCAAGGCCGCCCAGGCACGCGGTTACGCGCTGGTGGTGGTGACCAACCAGGCCGGCATCGCCCGGGGGTACTACAGCGAGGCGCAGTTCGCCGCCTACACCCACTGGGTGCACCAGCACTTCGCGGCGGCGGGGGTGTCGATCGTGGCGACCTACTACTGTCCGCACCATCCGCAGGCCGGGCAGGGCGACTACCAGGTGGACTGCGACTGCCGCAAGCCGGCACCGGGCATGCTGCTGGCCGCCGACCAGGCCCATGCGGTGGACTGGGCCGGATCGCTGCTGGTCGGTGACAAGCGCACCGATATCCAGGCCGGCCAAGCCGCGGGGGTCGGCCAGTGTTTCCTGCTCGGGGACGATACCGGTGACGGGGTACTGT
Source organism: Stenotrophomonas maltophilia (assembly GCA_002435595.1). Lineage (GTDB taxonomy): Bacteria > Pseudomonadota > Gammaproteobacteria > Xanthomonadales > Xanthomonadaceae > Stenotrophomonas > Stenotrophomonas maltophilia_AC. Next base: position 39,337 of record DJBL01000169.1, on the reverse strand, counting down.
CGGCCGGCTCGTTCCACGCCTGCGCCACGCTGGCGCAGATCCAGGCCCTGCTGCCCGGCTGAACACGGCGCTGTAGCGCGTTTTGCAACACTCCGACTATGAATCTGTGCTGTAGCCGCGCATTTTCATGGTAAGAATGCACCCGTCGCTAAGATGGCGTTCACGTGAGAGTTTGCAATGAGGGTGTTTTCCCGCTTGATCCCTGTGTGTCTGCTGGCGGCCGCCGTGGTCGGCTGCTGCGATGAAGAGGGGCGGCGCCGTGCCGGCGCGCAAGGCACCAGCACGATGCCCGCCGAGTTGGGCGCTTCTCAGACCGACGCATCGGTGGCGGGGATGAGCGTCACCCATGCCAGCGTCACCGGGGTCACCCTGACTCCCAGCGTCACCAAGGTGAGTTGCCGCGCTGGTCGCGGCGCGGCCGCCGAGGTGCAGGTCAACTGGAGCTCCACGTTGCCTGGCCTCACCTTCGTACAGATCACCGCCGGCAGCCGCACCCAGGTGGCCAAGCTGTGGGTGGAAGGCGGCGCCACGGGCTCCGAACGCACCGGGCCGTGGATCGAAGACGGCGGCGAACTCACCCTGCTCGACGGCACCGACCGCGTGATCGGCGTCGTCCGGGCCACCGCCACCGCCTGCACCACCGATACCCCGTCCGCACCCTGATGCGGTCTTCTGGAGCACTCTCTTGAAATTACCTGTTTTTGGTTTCGGCGCCAGCCGTTTCGTGCTGGCCTCGCTGGTGGCCGGCTCGCATCTGTGGTCGAACATGCCGCAGGGCTATGCCGCCTATGCGGTGTGGGCGTTCTTCGTCCTCAGCGGCTTCCTGATGACCCTGGTGCTGACCACCAAGTACGGCTTCGATGGCCGCGGCATCAAGGCCTACGCGTTCAACCGCTTCATGCGCATCTTCCCGCTGTACTGGCTGGCGGTGATCATGGGCCTGCTGACCCTGTGGTACTACAACGGGATCGGCATCGACCTGCGCCCGATCAACGGTGAGTTCCACATGCCCAAGGGCCTGCAGGACTGGGCCTACGTGCTCACGCTGTTCCCGGGCATCCAGCGCGGTGGCATGCCGGTGCCGGTGGCCAATGCGCTGGCCATCGAAGTGGGCTTCTACCTGCTGCTGCCGCTGATGGCCACCTCGCGCGGCGCGGCCGGCCTGGGCGTGGTGATCGGCGCCTTGTTGAACCTCAAGATGGGCATCGTCACCGAGACCTTCGGCGATCGCTACGCCACCTTCCTGCCGTGTCTGCTGCCGTTCGCGGTGGGCTCGCTGGTCTGCCACTACCGCACCGCGCTGGAGCGGATCCGCATGCCGTGGACCAGCTCGATCGTCTGGATGCTGCATGGCGTGGTCTGGGTGTTCTTCCAGTCCTGGCCGTGGACCTGGGGCCTGTATGTCTCGCTGCTGCTGTCGGCATGGATGGTGGTATCGCTGCACGCGCAGCCGGCAGGCAAGGCCGACAAGCTGCTGGGCGACCTCAGCTATCCGATCTACCTGATCCACACCACGGTGGCGGCCTGGTTCGTCTGCGCCTGCGGCTTCACCCGCCCGTTCGTCAGCTTCTTCCTGCCCGCCTTCGCGGCCACGGTGGTGCTGTCCTGGCTGATCGTGATCCTGATCGACCGGCCGCTGTCGCGCCTCAAGCGCAAGCCGCCGGCGCATGTGGCCGCGGCAGGCTGATCGCGCGTGCCGGTGCGCCTGCCAGGGGCAGGGCACCGGCGGTGGATCATGGACGGACTAGCGCGCGGCGGGCGCGCAGGCCGGCAGTTCCACCTGCGACTGGGCCAGCACCCCCTGGCCATCGGCGCGGACCAGCGACAGCACCGAGTGGTTCTGGATCGGATGCTCGATCGACAGCGTGGGCTGTCCCGGGGCGGTGGTGGCCAGCAGCGTGCGGCTGGCACCAACCGATTCCACCCACAACTGGGCGCCGAACGGGGCCAGGTCGTGGGTATCGAAGCTGACCTGGACCGGTTGCGCGCTGCCATCGGTGGCGCAGCTTCCCGGCTTCGGCTGTGCGGCCAGCACGGCCGGGACCGCCGCCTGCCGGATGCGCGGATCGAAGTGCTGGTCCTGCGGCTGGCCGGGCCCGAAGCCGGGAATGTTGGCCAGCGAGGGGTACAGCCGATACCGCATCTGGAAGGCGGGCGAGAAGATGTTGAGCTGTTTTTCCATCAACAGGCCCATCAGCTTGGCCCGACGCTCGGCCGGATAGCCGCAGACGGTCATGATGTCCGGGCACGGGCCCGGTTCCTGCAGCGGATCGGCCGCCAGCGTCTGCATCGACAGCGCGGCGTTCTGCCAGTACGGGGTCAGGTAGTGCGGCAGGCCCCAGTTGGCACGCGAGACGTACCACTGCACCGAGAGCAGCATCGCCAGCATCACCACCACGACCGTGCGCTCGATCCACAGCCGCACCCGGGAGGCATCCAGGTCAATCTGGCACAGGCGCTGCTGGAACAGCACCGCCACCGCCACCAGGCTCATCTGGTAGGACATCACATAGCGCGGCTGGTGCAGGTAGTTCCAGTCGTAGGCGGGCACGCGGCTGATGATGATGCCGGCGGTCAACGCATAGGCCACCAGCATCAGGAACGTGGCCATGGCCAGCGTGCGGGTGTAGCGGCCATTGCGCCAGGCCTGCAGGATGCAGAACCAGAAGTACGCGTGCAGCAGCGCCGCCGCGGACGCGCACAGCAGCACCGCCTTGGGCGTGTTGGCCGGGAACCAGCGAGCCAGGTGCTCGATATGGATGAGGCTGTCGGAGAAGGGGATCAGCAGGCCGCGCAGCGCGTCCGGGTTGAGCAGGGTATCCACCAGCGAACCCTTGGCCACGATCAACGCCGATGACGCACCGGCGCGATAGGCCACCCAGGCCAGGAAGATCCGTGCCAGCACCAGGCCGGCGACCGCGCAGCCGACGGTGATCGCCTTCTGCCGGTGGTTGCTGCCCAGCAGCGGCACGCATGCCAGTGCCGCGGCGATCACCACCACCACGGCGATCTCGTCGATGCAGGCGCCCAGCAGGGCCGTGGCCAGCAGGATCCACAGCGGCCGCTGGCGTTCAAGCTGGGTCATCACCAGCGAGAAGTACAGCGTGCCCAGCACCAGCGGGATGTAGCCCAGGGTGGCCAGCGGCCAGGTGTAGATGTTGGAGCTGTTGAGCGACAGGCCCAGCGCGAACACCAGGCCGATGCACAGCCAGGAGAGTGCATTGCGCAGCGGGTCCGGCAGCGGCTGGCGGCGCATCTCATGGGCCACCGCGCAGCACCACAGGATGCCGATGGCCGTGCCGATCAGGCCTTCGATGCCGAAGTCCAGTGCGTAGTAGCGCGTGTGGAACAGCAGCACCAGCTTCTGCAGCGGCTGGGCGTGGTCACCCGCGCCGCGCTGCACGAACAGGTCCAGGAAAGTCAGCGTGCCATCGAAATAGCGCGTCAGGAAACTTTCCAGGAAGTACCAGGCGTCGGACTGGACCAGCGGCGTGGCCGCCGCATCGCTGTACAGCAGCGCATTGCCGCACGCTGCGGCCACCAGCATCAGCCCCAGCATGCGCACCAGGAAGGCGACAGGTGCCTGGACCGGCAGCGCCCGCCAGGGCGGGACCGCGCCCGGGCGGAGGTGCGGCATGGTCATGCCACCTTCCCGAGTGCCGCCTCGGCCGCCTCCAGCACCTTGTCCAGCTGTGATTCCACGCCGATCCACAACGGCATGCGGACCAGCCGCTCGCTGATGTCGTTGGTGACCTGCATGCTGGAACCGGTGCGGCCGTGTTCGAGGCCGGCCGGGGAGGAGTGCAGGGGGATGTAATGGAACACGGCCTGGACGCCGTCCTGGCGCAGCGACTGGATGAACGCGGTGCGTGCTTCCAGCGAGGGCAGCAGCATGTAGTACATGTGCGCGTTGTGGGTGCAGTGTGCCGGGATGGTGGGCCGGGTCAGGCGGCCGGCGGCTTCATGCGGGGCGGCCCACTGGTGGTAGCGCTCCCAGATCGCCAGGCGACGGGCGGTGATGTCCTCGGCCGCGTCCATCTGCGCGGCCAGGAAGGCGGCGGTGATTTCGCCGGGCAGGAACGAAGAGCCCACGTCCACCCAAGTGTACTTGTCGACCTGGCCACGGAAGAACCGGCTGCGGTTGGTGCCCTTCTCGCGGATGATCTCGGCACGCTCGGCATGGGTGGCGTCGCGGCACAGCAGGGCGCCGCCTTCGCCGCTGATGATGTTCTTGGTTTCGTGGAAGCTGAGCGCGCCCAGGTCGCCCAGCGTGCCCAGCGGGCGGCCCTTGTAGGTGGACATGATGCCCTGCGCGGCGTCTTCGACCACGGCCAGGCCATGGCGCGCGGCGATCGCCAGGATGGTATCCATCTCGCAGGACACGCCGGCGTAGTGCACCACGCAGATCGCGCGCGTGCGCGGGGTGATGGCCGCTTCGATCAGCGCTTCATCGATGTTCAACGTGTCCGCGCGGACATCCACGAACACCGGCACCGCGCCGCGCAGCACGAAGGCGTTGGAGGTGGACACGAAGGTGTAGGAGGGCATGATGACTTCGTCACCGGGCACCAGGTCCAGCAACAACGCCGCCATCTCCAGTGCCGCGGTGCACGAGTGGGTCAGCAGCGAGGCGCTGGCGCCGGTGCGTGCGTTCAACCAGGCGTGGCACTGCTTGGTGAACGGGCCATCGCCACTGAGGTGGCCGTTGGCGTGTGCATGGGTGATGTTGACCAGCTCCTGGCCGGTCATGAAAGGCTTGTTGAACGGAATCACTGTCGCTCCTGATCGTGGCGGGTGTCGGCCTCGCGCACGCATTCCATGATGTAGTGTGTATAGGGAACAAAAAGCATATCGCCCCGCACCTGGCCCCTGGCCACGGCGAATTCGGCCTGGGCCAGCGCCAGGTAGGCATCCGGGGTCCGGATGCTCTTGCCGCGGTCGCGGGCGATCAACGCATGTGCAATCGCCGACTGGCCCTGGATGTAGGTGCCGTCCAGCGAGATGAAGCGGCCGCCGGGTTTGAGCGCGGCATGCGCGGTGCGCATCAGCGCGCGCGCGCGGTCATCGTCGAGGTGGTGCAGGATGCCGATCGCCAGGACCAGGTCGGCCTTCTGCTGCTCGCCGCCGTCGACGCGGTAGTCGGCCACGTCCATGCACTCGAAGCGCGCGCGCTCGCCGTGTCGTGCGCGTGCAGCCAGCACGTACTCCTCGGAGAGATCGAAGCCGACGTACTGGATCCCGTCGGGCATCTGTGCAAACAGCTCGCCGGTGCCGCAGCCGATGTCCAGGATGCGGTCGCCGGCACGCGGCCGGATGTGGTCCTTGATCAGCCGGGCCCGCGAGCGCTTGGCGCCCAGCAGGTTCTGAAGCAAGTCGTAGACCTTGGGATGCGAGAGCAGGGCGTGCAGTCCATCGGTCTTTTGCGACATATTCAGGTCCCTGAGCGTGAGAGCACGATGACCCCGAGGATGATCAGGGCGGTGCCGGCGATCTTATGTGAGTCGAACGACTCCCGGAAGAGCCAGACCGTCAGCACGGCCACCAGCGGGAAGCTCAAGGCGGTGAACGGGTAGGCCTTGCTCAGCGGCATCCGGCCGATCGCCGCCATCCAGCACAGCGATGCGCCGAAGGCGGCGGCGAAGGCACTGATCACCCACGGATTGAGCAGCAGGGTCAGGATGGCACGCGGGTTGAGCCCGTCGATGGTCGCGCCCGGATTGAGCCCGACCTGCCACTTCAGGGTGATCTGGCCGTAAACGGTCAGCAGGATGGTCAGGGCGATAAAGACGTAGCTCATCAGGGGTCAGGTCGCAGGCAGGGTGATCTTGCGGGTCAGGACGTCGAGCAGGTCGGTGCCGTCCCATACGGGGTGGAAATCCAGCGCACGGCCGAACGGGACCACGCGGTCCACCGCGCGGTTGCCGAGCGTGGACAGGAAGCCGGTCAGGTCCTGGGCACTGAAGCCATGCTGGACCAGGGTCTGGTCGCGGTCGTCGAGCTGGGCGGCCAGGTCGGCCAGGTCGGCCAGCGCGATCTCCACCACCAGCCCATGGCCGGACTGGATCTCGCGCAGGTGGCCATCGGCGCGCGGGGTTTCCAGGCGCAGCGGGTACAGCCCCATCGCATCGGGGCTGTGCACGCCATGGCCCAGTGCCGCCAGCAGGTTGGCATCGGTGACGCGCGCCATCAAGGCGGCCGGCTCATCGTCGATCTGCCCGGCCTGGTCACGCACGGCCGGCCAGAAGCGGGACTTGGCCGCGGCGATGTCCGCGGCGCCGCCGATCCAGTACAGGCAACGCGGCGAGGAGCAGGCCTGCTGGCCGAACCACAGCACATCGTTGCAGAAGCGTCGGGCAAGCTCCTGCAGTTCGGCCGCGTCGGCGGTGGCGAGCGCGGCGGCGCGCACCACCGCCACGCCGAAGCGGTCGGGGAAGGCCAGTTCCACCGCCAGCGGGGCGATCGGCAGCGAGCGGATCTTGGCCACGGTGGCGTCGCCGCCCCAGATGATGCGCGCATGGCAGTGGCGCGAGATCAGGCCGGTGACCGCATCGTCATGCGGATAGGTCAGCAGCACCGCGCGCTCCAGCACCTGCAGGTGCACGCCTTCTGCGTGCATGGCGTGCAGGATCGAGACCAGCGCATCGCGCTGGGTGCTCTGCTTCTGCGACAGGCGCGCCACGTTGGTGTTGCCGGCCAGCACCGACATCAGCCAGGCATAGGCGAACAACACGTCCACGTTTGCCGGGGCCAGGTGGAACACCAGCCCACGCGCCAGGTTGAGCTCGCCGCTGCGCGCGGACAGGCGCTGGGACAACTGGTTGACCGCCGCGCCGCGGAACCAGTGGCCCAGCGTGGCCAGCTCGGGGTGTTCGCGCAGTTGCGGCAGGGCGAACACGCGCCGGGAAAACTCGGCGACGAACTCGCGCAGTGGCGCGGAGAACGGCAGCATCGGCGGCAGCGCCGCCAGGCGCGCCAGCTCGCTTTCCAGGGTGGCCTGGGGACGGATGGAGAAAAGCAGGGTGGTCATGCGTTGGGTACCGTCCGAGTGTCGCTGCAGCCGCGGATTTCCACGTTCTTGATCCGGCCCAGCACGCCGAAGTGCTTGCCGGGTCGCCCGCATGGGCAATCGTCTTCGCCATGGATGACGCCCAGGTCTTCGGTCAGCAGGCTGTGCCCGGGATAGCTCTCGGGCAGCAGGCTGAGCACCTGGATGGCACCGGTGGTGCCATGGGCGACCGGCTGCAGGTCCTGCAGGTCGCGCACGATCACGTCGGCGTAGGCCGGTGCATGCAGGTGGCCGTGTTCGCACTCGAAGAAGATCGAGCCGACCTGTTCCACCATGCCGTAGTAGTTGTGCACGCGTTCGATGCCGAAGGTCTCCGACAGCGCGGCCTTGTAGGCGTTGTTGTCCACCTTCTGTTCGTCCATCTTCTTCCAGCCGCCACCGTGCACCAGCATGCTGCCCGGCGGGAAGCGCAGCTGCACGCCATCGCGCCGCGCTGCCTGGATGAAGGACTGCCAGACGATGAAGGTGAAGCCGAACAGCAGCACCGGTTCATCCGGATGGGCCTGCAGCCACTGCTCCAGCACGGTCCAGTCCGGCTGCAGCGATTCGTCCAGCAGGTACAGGTGGTCGCGGCCGAAGTTGGAGAACCCCAGGATGCCGGCGGCGCGCGCGTTGAAGCGGCTGCGGTCGCGCAGGAAGCTGTCATCGTCCACCACCAGCATGCGCATGCGCTTTGCCCCGGCGAAGTGCGAGAAGATCCGGGTCAGCGCGCGCGCCTGGGCGCGGGCGGTATCGGCATCCAGGAAGATGCGCGAGACCGCCGCGCCGGTGGTGCCGCTGGAGACCAGCGTGCGCGATACCTGACTGTCCTCGATGCTCTTGAGGTCCAGCAGTTTGAACATGCGCACCGGCAGCCACGGCACCGCCTCCAGCGAGGGCGCAGGCGCCACCGGCCACAAGCCCTCGAGCACGCGCGCATACGGCAGGCAGCGGGCCTGGTGGTGCGCGGTCAGGCGGTTGAGCCCATCCAGCAGCCAGGCGCGCTTGTGCGCCCGGTCCAGTCCGAACACATCCACGTCCAGCGCGGCGGCCGGCGCGGTCGCGGGCGAGGCAGGCAGGGTCACGTTGCAGCTCCTTGGCCGGCGATCTGCCGGAGACTCTGGTAGTCCACCTTGCCGCTGGCCATCAGCGGCAGGGCGTCCAGGTGGATCGCGCGGACATGGCCGCCGAAAAGTTTGTAGCGGGCCTGGACCAGCTGGCGCACCTGCGCCGGGTCGGCGACCGCTTCGCCGTGGCTGAAGGCCACCAGGTCGTCGTCGCCGCCCGAGCAGGCGATCTGCTGGCCCAGTTCGGCCGACAGCATCGCCTCGACCTCGTCCAGGTTGACCCGGTTGCCGGAGATCTTGAGGAAGCGCTTGGCCCGGCCGGTGATGAAGTGGAAGCCCTCGTCGTCCACCCGGACCAGGTCGCCGGTGTGCAGCACGCCGTGCATCTCATCGCCGCGGGCCAGGTCCGCGCGGTGCTCGGCGTAGCCCAGCATCACGTTGGGGCCGCGGTAGACCAGCTCGCCGCTGGCCGCATCGACCTCGATCGCACCGCCCGGCACGGCCACGCCGATGCTGCCGACCTTGTCCAGCAGGCGGTCGGCGGGCACGTAGCTGATGCGCGGCGAGGCCTCGGTCTGGCCATACATGACGAAAAACGCCAGCTTGTGCTGCAGGCTTTCCTCGGCGAAGTACCGCACCAGTTCGTCGCGCAGGCGCCCGCCGGCCTGGGTGAGCATGCGCAGGCTGGGCAGCTGCATGCGCGCCAGGCCCATCCTGCGCAGGATCTCGAAGGTGGCCGGCACGCCGGACAGCGAGGTGACGCCGTGGCCGCGCGCGGCGTCCCAGAACGGGCGGGTCATCAGGCTGTCGTTGCTCAACACCACCGAACCGCCGCAGGCCAGGTGGCTGTTGAGGATGGACATCCCGAACGAATACGCCAGCGGCAGGGTGGTGATGGCCCGGTCGGTCGGCTGCAGGCCCAGGTAGGCCACGATGGCCTCGGCGTTGGCATCCAGGCCGCTGGCCGACAGACGCACCAGCTTGGACGAGCCGGTACTGCCGGAGGTGCTCAGCAGCAGCGCCAGGTCCGGGTGCGGGGCAGGCGCCGGCGGCGCGGCCTCGGCGTTGCGGACATGCAGTGCCAGGGCCTGGCCACGCAGCACGGTGTGGTAGCCGTCGGCAGCCTCGCCGGGGCTGGCCACCCACTCGGGCTGGTAGTGCTGCACCAGCGCGGCGAGCAGGGCCGCGTCGGTGTCCGGCTGCAGCAGCAGCGGAACCTGGCGGCCACTGCGCAGCGCACCCAGGTACAGCGCCACCGCATCGACGTGGCTGGGCATGCACAGCAGGCCCATGCCGCGTCCGGCCGGCAGCGATGCGGCGTGGCGGTCCGCCAGCGCGGCCAACGCGTGGTAGTCGTACTGGCGCTCGCCATCGATCAGGGCCACCCGATCGCCGTGTTGTTCCAGGTTCCAGAACGGCATTCAGACCACCATCTGTCCGTCGATGCCGATCACCTGACCGGTCACGTAGCTGGCGGCATCGCTGAGCAGGAAGGCGACCAGTTCGGCCACCTCCCCGGGAGTACCGGCACGGCCCATGCCGATGGAGGCCACGCGCTTGGCGTGGGCGGCCTCGGGCATGCTGCGGGTCATGTCGGTGTCGATGAAACCGGGCGAGACCGCATTGACGCGGATCCCGCGCGGGGCCAGTTCCTTGGCGGCCGAGCGGGTGGCGCCCAGCAGGGCGGCCTTGCTGGCCGAATACAGGCTCAGCCCGGCGGCGCCGTTGACGCCCATGATCGAGACCAGGTTGACGATGCTGCCCTTGCCGGCACGTGCCATCAGCCGCGATGCGTACTGCATCGCCATCAGCGGTGCCTTTACGTTGACCGCCAGCACCTGGTCGATGTCCTCGGCGCGGATCATGCCGAGCAGGCCTTCGTGCAGCACGCCGGCATTGTTGACCAGGCCATCCAGGCGCCCGAAGCGCGCGAACACCTGCTTGAAAAGCGCGGCGATGGCATCGGCGTCGGTGAGGTCCAGCGGCACGCACAGCGGCGCGGGCGCCGACAGCGCCTCCACCTCGCCGGCCAGCCCGGACAGCGCCTGCTCGTCACGCGCGACCAGCACCAGCTGGACCTGCTGCGCGGCCAGGTGCAGGGCGATCGCCCGCCCGATCCCGCGCGAGGCCCCGGTAACCAGCACGACCGGCACGGAGGCGGACATGTTCAGACAGCCGCGCCGTGCTTGCGCAGGATCTCGCGCGCCTTGCCGACCGAACTCATGTCGATCACTTCATCCATGTCGATCATCACGCCGAAGGCTTCCTCCAGCGCGCCAACGACGGACATGTGCGCGATCGAATCCCACTGCGGGATGGTCGCGTAGCGCAGGTCGTCGTGGATGGTGTCCGGGGCGATGCCCAGCACGCGGGCGAACACGGCGACGACTTTATCTTCGGTAACGACATCGTTCATAGAAATTTCCTGAACCCAAACAGGGTGCTGTTGAAATGGAAGCCAAGCCGGGCATACAGATTGATGATGCCGGTGTTGGCTGCGGAAACCAGGGTGGTGCACTGCTGGATGTCGCGCGCGGCCAGTGCCTCGAGCGCGGTGATCCACAGCGGCACGGCCAGCATGGCGTAGGGCGCGGTGGCGCCGGTCAGCAGCAGCTCGGCACTGCGCTGGGCGATATCCACGCGTTCGGCATGGAAGCCGATGGTGCGGCCGCGCGACTCGGCGACCTGGGCCAGGCCGCCGCTGACCAGATCCTCGATCCAGTTGGCGGTGCGCTGGGCGGCGCGTGCCGGATCGATGGCCGGATCCTCCAGGAAGCGGCCGTGGGCGAAATCGGTGGCGGCAATGCGGCGCAGCTCGGGAACGTCGGCGGCGGTGGCCGGGCGCAGCGTCGGCAACATGCCGCGCGGCACCGCCGGCAGGTTGGCAAAGCCACTGCGCGACACGGTCAGCGAGGTTTCCACGAACTGGTAGCCCTGCTGCAGCAATGCGGCCTTGGCGACCGCGTGCATGGCATCGACGCGCCCGAACAGATACCGCACCGATTGCCCGGCGCACCACTGTTCCAGCTCGGCCAGCAGCGCAGTGGCCTGGTCGACCGAGGCGATTTCCAGCGCGGTGACTTCGGCGGTGGCAAACCCGAGCGCGCGCTCGTCCCACGGCGTCAGGCGGGCGGCGAGGCGGCCCTGGCCATGGTCGAAGACGATGCTCATCGGGCTTCCCGCGCGTCGTTCACCGCATCGGCGATGATGTAGTAGGGGCGGTGCTGCACGTTGCGGAACACCTGGCCGACATACAACCCGACCACGCCCAGGCAGAACATCACCAGCCCGCCGATCAGCCACACCGAGCCGATGATGGAGGTGTAGCCGGCCACTTCGATATCCCCGTCCCACCAGCGCAGCAGGCTCATGCCCACCAGCACGAAGGCCACCAGCGCACACGCGATGCCGGTGCCGGCAACCATGCGCAGCGGCTTTTCCGAGTAGCCGAGCGCGATGTTGACCGACAGCTTGATCAGTTTGCGCAGCGTATAGGACGTCTCGCCCACCGCGCGCGCCTGGTGCTGGACCGGCAGCTTGCCGGTGCGGAAGCCGGCCCACTTGACCATCAGCGGGAAGGAGCGGTCACGCTCGGGCATCTGGCAGACCGCCTGGATGACCTTGCGGTGGTAGATGCCGAAGTTGGCCGTGGTCGGATCCTGCGGGACACCGGTCAACCAGCCGAGCAGGGTGAAGAAACTCCACGACGACAGCCGCTTGAGCGGCTTGTCCTGGCGTTCGATGCGCTGGGCGAAGACCACGTCGAGGTCTTCCTGGTTGGCTTTGCGGTACAGCGCCGGGATCTCGCTCGGGGCATCCTGCAGGTCGCAGTCCATCACCACGGTCCAGCGCCCGTTGGCATGCTCGATACCGGCGGAGATGGCCGAATGCTGGCCGAAATTGCGCGACAGGCGCAGCCCGCGCAGCCACGGCCGGGTCCGCGACAGCTCCTCGATCCGCGCCCAGGCGCCATCGGGGCTGGCGTCATCGACGAGGATCATCTCGAAATCGACCCCGATCGTCCCCACCGCAGCCTGCACCTGGTCGACCAGGTCTTCCAGGCAACCCTGGCAGCCATACACCGGCGCCACCACGGAAAGCTCCAGCGGGGCATCCTGCGTGGGGCGGCTGGAAAAGGGGGGGGCTGTCATGGGGTAGTGGATCCTCGCCGGCGGTCGTCGATTATAGCTTCCCCCATCCCGCAGGGGCCGGACCGCGCGGCGGGGCGCGTGCCGCGATCTGGCTGAACGCGCCCGGGCCCGCAGCGGTGCGCGCGCGGCGGCTGCGGCCATTTACCCGCGGCATACGCCCGGATGGCAACAGGCCGCGCGCATCTCGCGACCTGTTGCGACCCTGCCAGGGCGTCGCGCAAGGGTGACCGCCAGCTGACCCGGGCGTGCACCGTGGCACCGCGCCCGCCCTGCTCAGCGGAAGGACAGGTACTTGTGGCCGAAGTAGCTGGAGAACACCGGCACCGCCACCCCGATCGCATGGGCGATCTCCAGGCGCAGCGTCGCCACCCCCAGCCACGGCAGCAGATGGAAGGCCAGCACGGTGGAGACGATCCAGGTCTGCAGCACGGCGAACGCGTTGACCAGCACGAAGTAGAACGCCGAATGGTGCAGCGGGCGACTGCTGTCCTTGAACACGAACAGGCGCGACAGCACGAAGGCGGTGAGCATGCCGGTCAGGTAGGCCAGCACGATTGCCGGGGTGAAGGCCAGCCACTGGCTGTAGCCGATCCGCGACAGGACGTTGACCAGCGCGGCCAGCCCGCCGACCAGCAGGAACAGCAGGAACTGCCGCGAGGCCAGCGCCTGGATCATGCCACCACTTCCCGCGCCAGCATCCGGCCAAAACCGATGCTCTCGGAGATGCCGCGGTCTTCGGGATAGTAGTGCGAGGTGTCGGCCACCCACAGGCCCTGCACCGGCAGCCTGCGCGGCGGCAGCCGGTCCAGGAAGCCCGGCTCGCAGATCGGCTGCGCATGCCGGTAGCGGCTGGCGTGGATCTGCAGGAAGTCCTCGTCCACCAGCGACGGATTGATCTGCATCAGGTAGCGGCGCACCTTGTCGATGAACACCGCATCGGGATCGGCGTATTTGGGGTGCTCGCCGGGCATGTAGAACGGCACGTACACGATGTGCGCGTCCAGCGGGCGCAGGTTGGTGTATTCCACGATGCCGGGGATATCCATGTCCGGATCGTTGGTGTTGACCCAGAAGTTGTCCGACACCGGCCGGCGCAGCTTGGCGATCACGCACACCACCGCGATGTTGTTCAGCGCGCGGAACCGGGCCAGGATCGGTTCGGGCAGGTCCGGCGCCAGCCGCGGCACGAACGGCAGCGGCACGGTGGAGACCACCTTGTCGAAGGCAAGCCGCTGGCCACCGACTTCCACGCCGCGGACCTGGCCGTCTTCGATCACGATCCGCTGCACCGGTGCGCCCAGCCGCACCTCGCCGCCGTGGCGCAGGATGTCCGCATGCAGGCCGTCGAGCAGGGTCGAGGAGCCCCCCTCGAGGTAGCCCAGTTTTTCGCGCATCAGGTTGTAGCGCGAGCGCCCGATCCGGCGGATCCGGCTCCAGATCCATGCGGCCGACAGGTTGCTGGCGTAGTCGTAGAACTTGTAGTCGAACAGCTTGCGCCACAGCACCTCATACGCTTCGGCACCGACCCAGCGCCGGATCCAGCCGGAGGCCTCCACGTGGTCCAGCGGCGCCCAGTCGGTGCGCCGGGTGCACAGGAACGCGTGCAGCCCGTAGCGGAACTTGGCCACCAGGCCCAGCCCCTTGAAGCGCAGCAGGGCGACCGGGTTGCCCCAGGCCTGCAGGCGCTTGTCGAACCAGTAGCCCATGCGGGTCTGGGTCCAGCGCATCTTCCCAGCCAGGCCGAGCTCGTCCAGCACGGTCAGGAAATCCGTATCGGAGGTGCAGTGGAAGTGGTAGTAGCGCTCGATCTGGAGGCCGCCGAAATCGAAGCTGGCGGTCATCCCGCCGACCCGGTCATCGGCCTCGAAGATCACCGGGTGGTGGCCGTCGCGGGCCAGTTGATAGGCCACGGCCAGGCCCATCGGGCCGGCGCCGAGCACGGCGATGCGTTCGCTCACGATCAGAACTCCAGGGTGATGTCGCCGTACTCGGGGTCGTTGAAGGTGGCATCGATCGCCGTGGCGAACGGCGTCGGGGTGACCCCGAAGATGCCGGGCCAGTCGATCACCTCGAACTCGTCGTGGGCGACCAGCGCCTTCAACTGCGCGGCGGTGAACGGCGGGTCGCGGTCGAACACGGCCCAGGTCGTCAACAACACGTGGAACAGGCGGTAGGGGATGTGCAGCAGCCGGGCGCGGGCGCCGGTGCTGCGCTTGATCTGGGCGATGATGTCGACATAGTCGACCTTCTCCAGCCCGGTGATGTTGTAGCGCTGGCCGGCCATGCGCGAGCGCAGGCAGCTGGCGATGATGGCGGCGAAATCGCCGGCATACAGCGGCTGGCGCATGAAGCGGCCATCGCCGGGAATCGGGAACACCGGCACCTTGCGCATGAACCGCGCCAGCCAGCCCAGGTGCTTGCGGTCGAACCAGCCGAACATCAGGGTCGGGCGCAGGATCACCGCGGCGATGCCGCTGTCGACCACCTGCTGTTCCTGCTGGCGCTTGGTGCGGGTGTAATCGTCATCGGCCACCGAACACACCACCGAGGAGCTGACGTGCACGGTGTAGGGCACGGCGTGGCGCTCGATCGCCTCGAGCACGTGCGCGGTGGCGGTGATGTTGTTGCGCACGAACGGCACCGGGTCGATGCCGCCGATCTGTGCCTGCAGCATCACCACCGCATCGGCGCCGGCGAAGTGCTGCTGCCAGGGGCCGGGCTCGGCCAGGTCGGCCAGCGTGGTGACCAGCTCGGGGTGCATGCGGCGCAGGATGGCCAGGTTGGCCTCGTGCTTGTCGATCACCACCAGGTTGCGATAGCCCTGGCGCTTGAGGATGGCCACCAGGTTCTGGCCGACCAGCCCGGCACCGCCAGGCAGGATGATCTTCTGCGCGAACGCGTCGGTCACGGCCGGGCTCACAGCGCGGTCCGGTTGAACACCGCCTGCGGCAGCAGGCGGATCACCAGCATGATCAGGCGCCAGAAGCCTGGGGCGTACAGCACCGGCGTGCCGCGCGCGATGCCGCCGACGATGCGTCCGGCGACCTGGTCCGGGCTGGCCCACAGCGGGCCCTTGCGCAGGTGCGCGGTCATCGGCGTATCGACGAAGCCGGGCCGGATGTCGACCACGGCCACGCCGCGCTTGAACAGGCGCTGCCGCAGGCCGCTCAGGAACGCGCTGGTGGCCGCCTTGGCCGCGCCGTAGGCGTAGTTGCTCTGGCGGCCGCGGTCCCCGGCCACCGAGGTGATCACCGCCAAGGTGCCGTGGCCGGCCTCGGCCAGGCGGTTGGCGATGGGCACCAGCAACGCCAGCGTGGCGCTGCCGTTGGTGGCGAACTCGGCCATGAACACCTCCACCGACGCCTCGCACGCGGCCTGGTCGGGCAGGGTGCCATGCGCCACCAGCACCACGTCCGGCGTGCCCAGCACCTGCCAGGCATGGGCGAGCATGCCGGCATGGGCGTCCAGGTCGTTGACGTCCAGGGTGTACTGGCTGACCTGCGCAGCCCCGCGCACGCCCAGGTCGGCGCCGATCGTGGCCAGTCGTTGCCCGTTGCGTGCCACCAGGCAGAGCGCTGCGCCGCGGGCCGCATAGCGTCGCGCGACCGCTTCGGCGATGGCGGAGGTGGCGCCGATGATGAGGATCTTCTGCATGCTTACTCCGTGACCCGGCGCCAGAAACCGGATGAAAAACGAGGGTCGATGAACGATGAGAACGCCTGCCAGCGCGGATAGGCCTGCTGGAAGCCCTGCGCCGACATCCGCGCATCCTTGGCCGGGTACAGCGCGCCGCCGGCCGCATCGACGACCCGGTCCAGCCGTTGCAGCAGCTGGAACAACGCCGCGCCGGTATTGGGGAAGTCCAGCGCCAGGGTGGTGCCCGGGCGTGGGAAGGACAGCATCCCGCGCGAGGGCATGTCGCCGAACTGCTTGAGCACGGCCAGGAACGAGCCCTGGCCACTGCGGGCGATCTCCTGCAGCAGGGCCGCCACGCCGTCCTCGGCCGCGGCCGGGGGCAGCACGCATTGGTACTGCAGGAAGCCGGCCGGCCCGTACATGCGGTTCCAGTGGGCGATGCCGTCCAGCGGATGGAAGAACGGCAGCAGGTGGGCCACCGAGCGCTTGCGCCGCGCCGGCTGGCGCCAGTAGTACAGCGCATTGAACGGGCGCAGGGTGAGCCGGTTGACCAGCGACAGCGGTGGCGTCAGCGGCATCGCCAGCCGGCCGCGCGGTGCGGCGGGGCGCTCCTCCACGCGTTGCGCGGCATGCTCGGCACGGGTGAAGTGGCCGCGCCCGAGATGGCGCCCGCGGGCCAGGCAATCGATCCAGGCCACGCTGTACTCATGGGTGGACGCGGACGCGCGCGACAGCGCGAAGAACTCGTCCAGGGCCCCGAAGCGGATGTTCTCCACCTCCAGGCTGCTGCCCGGAACGCGGCGCAGCTGCAGTTCGGCCCAGGTCACCAGGCCGGTCAGGCCCAGCCCGCCGACGGTGGCCGCGAACCAGCCCAGCGCATCGTCGTCGGCCCGGCACAGGCGGCGGCTGCCGTCGCTGCGCAGCAGTTCGAAGGCGACCAGGTGATGGCCGAAGCTGCCATGACGGTGGTGGTTCTTGCCATGCACGTCGTTGGCGATCGCCCCGCCCACGGTCACCTGCGAGGTGCCCGGGGTCACGGCCAGGAACCAGCCCTGCGGCAGCACCAGCGCGGCGATCTCGGCCAGGGTGGTGCCGGCTTCGCACTGCAGGCGGCCGGTGGCCGGGTCGAAGGCGATGAAGCGGTCCAGTCCGCGCGCATGCAGCAGGGTGCCGCCGGGGTTCTGGCAGCTGTCGCCGTAGCTGCGGCCGTTGCCGTACGGCAGGGCGCTGCCGCTGAACGCCGGCAGCGCCTGCAGACGGTCATGCACCCGGACCGAGGTGTGCGACGCGCGTGGGTAACGCCCCCAGGAAGCGCCGTCGTCGTGCATCAGATCGCCACCAGCGCGCACAGCGCACACAGCGCGGCCACCACCTGGCTGGCGCGGTCGGTGGCGGCGAACACGATCGGGTCATCGTGCATGTCGCCGCGATGGGCGATCACCCAAGCGCGGCTGACCCAGTACAGCAGCACCGGGCAGATGAACCACAGCAGTTTGGGATTGCTGTACAGCGCGATGCTCTCGGGGCTGTTGATGTACAGCGCCATCACCATCACCGCGATGTAACCGGCCGCTGCGCCCAGCGATTGCAGCAGCGGCAGGTCGTCCACGCCGTAGCCGCGCCCGCTGGCGGTCTTGCGGCCGCGGGCCAGCACCGCGTGCAGCTCGGTGTAACGCTTGAGCAGGGCCAGCGAGAGGAAGATGAACATGCTGAAAGCCAGCAGCCAGAACGACAGCTCCGCGCCGATGGCCACGGTGCCGCCGATGATGCGCACCGTATACAGGCCGGCCAGCAGCACCACGTCGAGCATGACCACGCGCTTGAGTCGCAGCGAGTAGGCCAGGGTGGCGGCGTAGTAGACCAGCAACACCCCGGCGAAGGCCGGACTGCAGGCCAGCGCCACCAGCAGTCCGCACAGGGTCAGCAACGGCGCCACCAGCAGCCCGTGCAGCAGCGGCAGGCGGCCGGCTGCGAAGGGACGGTGACGCTTGCGCGGGTGCTGCCGGTCTGCGCCCAGGTCCAGCAGGTCGTTGAGCAGGTAGACACCGGAGGCGCACAGGCTGAAGGCGGTGAAGGCCAGCAGCGCCTGGCCCACCGCCAGCGGTTCCAGGAAGCGGTGCGCGGTGAGCAGCGGCACCAGCACCAGCAGGTTCTTCAGCCACTGGTGCAGGCGCAGCGCCTTCAGCCACGCTGCGGCGCGTGGCGCGGCCGGCCAGTGCGCGTGCACGGTGGTACGCGCGGCCGCGGCACGGGCCAGACGCGCGTCGTTGTTGACCACCCAGGCACCGGCGGCGTGTTGCCACACCGCCAGATCCACCGTGCCGTTGCCGACGTAATCGAAGCCGCGCTCGCCGAAGGCCTGCACCAGCGCCTGCGCCTTGTGCGGCCCGGCCAGGTTGCGCTGGCCGTCGCTGGCGATGACCTGCTCGAACAGGCCCAGGTGGGCCGCGATCGGGGCCACCAGCAGGGCATCCGAGGCGGTGCACAGCACGCGCGGGCGTTGCTCGGTGGTGCGCAGCAGTTCGAGCACCTGCGGGTCGTAGGGCAGGTGTTCGGGCGCCAGGGTGACCCGCGCGGCGATCTGGCGCTTCAACGCGGCCTTGCCCTGCAGCAGCCAGAACGGCAGCAGGAACAGGGACAGCGGATGGCGTGCCAGCAGCACCAGCAGCGACTCATACAGGATGTCCGTCGCCAGCAGGGTGCCGTCCAGGTCCACGCACAGGGCGTGGCCGGGGGCGCCGACGGAGACGGAGGCATGGGTCGAAGACATCGTTGGGGGCGCAGCCGGCAATCAGGTGGCAGCGATTGTAACTGTCCCGCGCAGCCGCCTCTTCGCCGCGCCGGTGGCGGCAGCTCAGCGGCGTTGCCGCAGTTCCAGCCCGAGCACCGCCACCAGGCCCACCGCCATGGCCAACCACAGTGTCACCAGGCGCACGCCGATCGCCACCACCATCGCATCGGTGGCGCTCACGCCCAACGGCTGCAGCATCAGCACGATGCCCAGCTCGGTGGTGCCCACGCCCCCGGGTACGAAGGACAGGGCACCGATCAGCATCGCCAGCGGATAGATGCCCCAGATCACGCCGGCCGGCAGCGTCAGGCCCATGGCATGGCAGATCAGCACGAACACGGCCGAGGTCAGCCCCCAGGCCAGCAGGCCGGCGCCCAGGCTGCGCAGCAGGCTGCGCGCGTCCAGGCAGTAGCCCAGCTCGGTGATGGCGCGGGCGGCGAAGGCCACCAGGTGCGGCAGTGCCCGCCCGGGCAGGCGTGCGCCCAGGCGCGCCAGCGCATGCCGGGCCGGGGCCCAGGCGGCCGCGCCGAACACCAGCACCAGCACCGCCAGCACGAGTGCGGCCAGCACACCCAGCGCCGGGAAGACCGGCGCCGCCAGCAGCGACAGCAGCAGAATCACCGCCAGGTCGCTGGCGCGTTCAAACACGAACACCGCCAGCGTGCGCTCGGGCGGCACGCCCTGACGGGCGAAGTAACGCACGCGCAGCAGTTCGCCCGCCTTGCCGGGCGTGGCAGTGAGCGCGAAACCACTGAGGTAGGCGGACAGGCCGGGGCGCCACGGCACCGCGTGGCCACGCCGGCGCAGCAGCCATGCCCATCGCGCATAGCGGACCAGGTAGCTGGCCAGCACCGGCACGGTGCACAACAGCAGCGGCAGGGCCAGTTCACCGAGCCGGGCGAAGAGGCCGCGGCCGGCATCGAGCCAGCACAGCACGCCTGCATAGGCCAGGCAGACCAGCAGGACGCACAGTGCAGAACGTTTCCGCCCCCGGGGCGGAGCGTCAGGCTCCGGCCCGGGGGCGGCGAGGGTCGTACTCAAGCTGGGTCGCTGGCGCCGATCAACCCAGCGCCGCTTCCAGTTCCGGCAGCAGCGTGAACAGATCACCGACCAGGCCGATATCGGCGATCTCGAAGATCGGCGAGTCCGGGTCCTTGTTGATCGCCACGATGGTGCCGGCGTCCTTGATCCCGGTCAGGTGCTGGATCGCACCGCTGATGCCCACCGCCACGTACAGCTCCGGGGAGATGATCTTGCCGGTCTGGCCGACCTGCAGGTCACTGGGCACGTAGCCGGCGTCCACCGCCGCGCGCGAGGCACCGACGGCCGCGCCGAGCTTGTCGGCCAGCTGGAAGATCACCTTGAAGTTCTCTTCCGAACCCACGCCACGGCCACCGGAGACCACGCGCTTGGCGCTCTGCAGGTCGGGGCGGTCGCTGGCACCGGCGGCCAGGCCGACAAAGCGGGTATGGGTGGGCAGGGCGGCATCGACGCTGGCCGCTTCCACCGCGGCGCTGCCGCCCTTGGCCGCTTCCGGCCAGGACGCGGCGCGCACCGTGGCCACCACGATCTGGTCGGCCGGTACGTCCACGGTGATGATCGCGTTGCCGGCGTAGATCGGGCGCTTGAAGCTGTGGCTGCCTTCGACGGTCATCAGGTCCGAGACCTGGTTGACGCCCAGCAGGGCGGCCACGCACGGCATCAGGTCCTTGCCGAAGGTGGTCGAGGGGCCGAACACATGGGTGTAGCCGGTGGCCAGCTGCGCGATCTGCGGGGCCAGCACCTGGGCCAGTGCCTGGGCATTGGCGGCGTTGGCCACGGTCAGCACCTTGGCCACGCCGGCCAGCTGCGCGGCCTCGGCGGCCACGGCGGCCGGGTCGGCGGCCAGCACCAGCACGTCGATGCTGGCGCCGCTGATGGCAGCGGCCGCACTCACGGTCTTGGCGGTGGCGGCGTTGAGCTTGCCGTCGTGGTGTTCGGCGACAACGAGGATCTTGGTCATTACAGCAACCCCTTCTGCTTGAGTGCGGCGACCAGTTCGGCCGCGTCCTTGACCATCACGCCCTTGCTGCGCTTGACCGGCGCGGCGTACTGGGTGGTCTTGAAGGTGTCGGCGGCGTCCACGCCGAGGTCGGCCAGCTGCAGGGTCTCCAGCGGCTTGGCTTTGGCCTTCATGATGTCCGGCAGCTTGATGAAGCGCGGCTCGTTCAGGCGCAGGTCGGTGGTGACCACCGCCGGCAGGTCCACTTCCAGGGTCTCCAGGCCGGCGTCGACCTCGCGGGTCACCGCGGCCTTGCCGCCGTCGATCTGCAGCTTGCTGGCAAAGGTCGCCTGCGGGCGGCCCCAGAGCGTGGCCAGCATCTGGCCGGTCTGGTTGGCGTCGTCATCGATGGCCTGCTTGCCCAGGATGACCAGGTCCGGCTGTTCCTTCTCGACCAGCTTGAGCAGGGTGCGCGCGGCGGTCAGCGGCTGGATGGCCTGGTCGGTGACCACGTGGATGGCGCGGTTGGCGCCCATGGCCAGGCCGTTGCGCAGGTGGGCCTGGGCATCTGCCGGGGCGATGGTGGCGACCACGACGTCGGTGGCGATGCCCTGGTCGCGCAGGCGCAGCGCTTCTTCCAGGGCGATCTCGTCGAAGGGATTGGGCGACAGCTTGACGCCATCGGTGACCACGCCGGAACCGTCCGGCTTGACCTGAATGCGGACGTTGTAGTCCACCACGCGCTTGTACGCGACGAGGATTTTCATCTGGTACTCGATCCTTGTAGTGCCGATCGCTGACCGGCTCACGGTAAGGGGGAACGTCCGGTGCCCGGAGGCCACCGGTTCGGGGGGTGGGATCTGGATTCTAACTGGCCCGGGACAACCATGCGAATGCGTATGGTGATGCTGCATTGCGGCACAAATCCGGCTTCGCACCGGCGTTGTTCACCTCCAGCAGGCAGTCGTGAAGACAGGTGCGTTGTATCCTGTTGCGCTGAGTCGGGGCGCCAGCAGGCGGCCCCGCCGCACATCGAACAGGAGAACGGGTAGTGCCCACATGGCTTGTCACCGGCGGTGCCGGATTCATTGGCGGTAACTTTGTCCTCGAAGCAGTCGCCAAAGGCGTTCGGGTCATCAACCTGGACGTGCTGACCTATGCCGGCAACCTGAAGACCCTGGCCCCGCTGGAGGGCAACCCGGACCACGTGTTCGTGCAGGGCGACATCGGCGACCGCGCGCTGGTCACCCGGCTGCTGGCCGAGTACCAGCCCGAGGCGGTGCTGAACTTCGCCGCCGAAAGCCACGTCGACCGCTCCATCGATGGCCCCGGCGCGTTCATCCAGACCAACGTGGTCGGTACCCTGGGCCTGCTCGAAGCGGTCCGCGACTACTGGAAGGCGCTGCCGGCCGACCAGGGCGCGGCCTTCCGCTTCCTGCACGTGTCCACCGACGAGGTCTACGGCACCCTGGGCGAGACCGGCAAGTTCAGCGAAACCACGCCCTATGCGCCCAATTCCCCGTACTCGGCCTCCAAGGCCGCCTCGGACCACCTGGTGCGCGCGTTCCACCACACCTACGGGTTGCCGGTGCTGACCACCAACTGCTCCAACAACTACGGCCCGTACCATTTCCCCGAGAAGCTGATCCCGCTGGTGATCGCCAAGGCGCTGGCCGGCGAGCCGCTGCCGGTCTACGGCGACGGCAAGCAGGTGCGCGACTGGCTGTTTGTGAGCGACCACTGCGAAGCGATCCGCACCGTGCTGGCCAAGGGCCAGGTCGGCGAGACCTACAACGTGGGCGGCAACTCGGAAAAGCAGAACATCGAGGTGGTGCACGCGATCTGCGCGCTGCTCGATGCACGCCGCCCGCGCGCCGACGGCCAGCCGCGCAGCAGCCAGATCACCTACGTCACCGACCGTCCCGGCCATGACCGCCGCTATGCCATCGACGCCTCCAAGCTCAAGGACCAGCTGGGCTGGGAACCGAAGTACACCTTCGAGCAGGGCATCGGCTTCACCGTGGACTGGTACCTGGACAACCAGGAATGGGTCAACGGCGTGCTCGACGGCAGCTACCGCCTGCAGCGCATCGGCACCGCCGCCTGAGCGGCGGCGACCACAAGACTGAGGAGCAACGCATGACTCAACGCAAGGGCATCATCCTGGCGGGCGGCTCGGGCACGCGCCTGTACCCGATCACCAAGGGCGTCAGCAAGCAGCTGCTGCCGGTGTACGACAAGCCGATGATCTACTACCCGCTCAGCGTGCTGATGCTGGCCGGCATCCGCGAGGTGCTGATCATCAATACCCCGCACGAGCAGGCGCTGTTCCAGGCGTTGCTGGGCGATGGCTCGCAGTGGGGCATGAACATCGAGTACGCCGTGCAGCCCAGCCCGGACGGGCTGGCCCAGGCCTACCTGATCGGGCGCGATTTCGTCGGCGGCAAGCCGAGCTGCCTGGTCCTGGGTGACAACATCTTCCACGGCCACGGCCTGCGCGAAGTGCTGCGCAACGCCGACCAGCGCGATACCGGCGCCACCGTGTTCGGCTACTGGGTCAACGACCCCGAACGCTACGGCGTGGCCGAATTCGACGCGGCCGGCAAGGTCATCGACCTGGTGGAAAAACCGGCCAAGCCGCGCTCCAACTACGCGGTCACCGGCCTGTACTTCTACGACGGCCATGCCAGCGATTACGCGGCCGAACTCAAGCCGTCCCCGCGCGGCGAGCTGGAGATCACCGATCTCAACCAGCGCTACCTGCGCGAGGGCAGCCTGCACCTGGAGGCGCTGGGCCGCGGGTACGCCTGGCTGGATACGGGCACCCACCAGTCGTTGCTGGAGGCGTCCAACTTCATCGAGACCATCCAGACCCGGCAGGGCCTGCAGGTGTGCTGCCCGGAAGAAATCGCCTTCGGCCAGGGCTGGATCAGCGCCGAGCAGCTGGAGGCGCTGGCCGCCCCGCTGATCAAGAACGGCTACGGCCAGTACCTGCATACGCTGGCGCAGCGGGGCGTGGTGCCGTGAAGATCATCGACACTGCGCTGGCGGGCTGCAAGGTGATCGAGCCGGCGGTATTCGGCGACGAACGCGGCGTCTTCTTTGAAACCTGGAACGCGGCGCGCTTCGGCGAGCACGGCCTGCCGACCGCGTTCGTGCAGAGCAACGTGTCCTCCTCGGCCAAGGGCGTGTTGCGTGGCCTGCATTACCAGTGGCCACGCCCGCAGGGCAAGCTGGTCACCGTGCTCGAAGGCGAGGTCTACGACGTGGCGGTGGACATCCGCCGCGGCTCGCCTACCTTCGGTCGATGGGAAGCGGTGGTGCTGAGCGCGGAGAACAAGCGCCAGTTCTGGATCCCCGAGGGCTTCGCGCACGGCTTTGCGGTGCTCTCCGAGCGCGCGCTGTTCTCCTACCTGTGCACCGACGTGTACGTGAAGGAACACGACGCCGGCATCCGCTGGAACGATGCCGACATCGCCGTGGACTGGCCGATCAGCGCGCCCACGCTGTCGGCAAAGGATGACAGCGCGCCGTTCCTGAAGGACATCGCCGAGGACCGCCTGCCGGTGTACCCGCCGTGACCGTGCTGCTGTTCGGCGGCAACGGCCAGCTGGGCCAGGAACTGCGTCGTGCGCTGGCGCCGCTGGGTACGGTCGTGTCGACCACGCGCAGTGGCACGCTGCCCGATGCCAGCGCCTGCGAAACGGCTGATTTCAACCTGCCCGGATCGTTGACCGCGCTGCTGGATCGCCTGCGCCCGGACGTCGTCGTCAACGCTGCCGCCTACACGGCGGTGGACCGCGCCGAAGAGGAGCGTGATGCTGCCTGGCGTGCCAATGCCGAGGCCCCCGGCGTGATCGCGCGCTGGTGCGCGGCCGCGGGCGTGCCGCTGGTGCATTACTCCACCGACTATGTGTTTGACGGGCAGGGCACGCGCCCGTACCGGGAGGACGACGCCACCGCGCCGCTCGGCGTGTATGGCGCCAGCAAGCTGGCCGGTGAGGAGGCCGTCCGCGCCGCCGGTGGCCGCCACCTGATCTTCCGTACCGCCTGGGTGTATGCCGCGCACAGTGCCAATTTCCTGCGCACGATGCTGCGCGTGGGCGCCGAGCGCGAGGTACTGCGGGTGGTCGCCGACCAGGTTGGCACGCCGACGCCGGCGGCGCTGATTGCCGATGTCACCGCGCAGGCGCTGCAGCATGGCGGTGGCCTGTCCGGTACCTGGCACCTGACCGCGACCGGCCAGACCAGCTGGCATGGCTTTGCCGAGGCGATCTTTGCCGAGGCGGTCGCGGCCGGAAAACTGGCGCGCGCACCGACGGTGGAGGCCATCACCACCGCCGAGTACCCCACGCCGGCCAGGCGCCCGGCCTATTCGCACCTGGCCGTGGACAAGCTGGAGTCGGACTTCGGTATTGCGCTGCCACGCTGGCAGGACGGGTTGAAGCGGGTGATCGCAGCGCTTTGAAACAGCGGCTGCCGGTCTCACGCAGCGCATGAAAAAACCCGGCATCGGCCGGGTTTTTTTTGCGGCATCCTGCAGCGATCAGGTGCGGCCGTAGGTGTCCTCGAAGCGCACGATATCGTCTTCGCCCAGGTAGCTGCCCGACTGCACTTCGATCAGTTCCAGTGGCAGCTTGCCCGGGTTCTTCAGTCGATGGGTGACACCGAGCGGGATATAGGTGCTCTGGTTTTCGGTGAGCAGCAGGACCTCCTCGCCACGGGTCACTTCGGCGGTGCCACTGACCACCACCCAGTGCTCGGCGCGGTGGTGGTGCATCTGCAGGCTCAGCGTGGCACCGGGCTTGACGGTGATGCGCTTGACCTGGAAACGCTCGCCATGGTCGATCGAATCGTAGGCGCCCCACGGACGGTACACCTTGCGGTGCCAGGTGGCCTCGGGCCGGGCGTCGGCCTTCAACTGCGCCACCACCTGCTTGATCTCCTGCATGCGGTCGCTGCGCCCGACCATCACCGCATCATCGGTCTCCACCACGATCACATCGTCCAGGCCGACCAGGGCGATCAGGCGCTCGCCGTAGGCGTAGGTGTTGCGGCAGTCGATGGCGATGACATCGCCGTGGTGGGCATTGCCGTCGCTGTCCTGGGCCGATACGTCGCGCAGCGCGGTCCACGAGCCGACGTCGTTCCAGCCCGCGTCCAGCGGCACCACCACCGCCTCGGCGGTCTTTTCCATCACCGCGTAGTCGATCGAATCGGAGGGCACCGCGGCAAACGCGTCCCTGTCCAGCCGGGTGAAATCGGCATCGCGGCGCGCCTGCTGCCAGGCGCTGCGGCTGGCGGCCAGCATCGCCGGGTTGAACTTCTCCAGCTCGGCCAGGTAACGCGAGGCCTTGAACAGGAACATGCCGCTGTTCCAGAAGTACTGGCCGGACTGCACGTACTGCGCGGCGGTCTCCGCGTCGGGCTTCTCGACGAAGCGGTCCACCGCGCGGACGTCGCCGGTGCCGGCGGCCTTGATGTAGCCGTAGCCGGTTTCCGGGCCGGTCGGGACGATGCCGAAGGTGACCAGCTTGCCCTCGCGTGCGGCCGGCAGGGCGCGCAACACCGCCGCGCGGAACGCGGCTTCATCGGCGATCACGTGGTCCGAGGGCAGCACCAGCAGCACCGCGTCCTCGCCGTCGCGGGTGGCTTCCAGCGCGGCCACCGCGATCGCCGGGGCGGTGTTGCGCCCGATCGGCTCGAGCAGGATGGCCAGCGGCTGCACGCCGAGCTGCTGCAGCTGGTCGGCGGCCACGAAGCGGTGCTCCTCGTTGGCCACCACCAGCGGCGCGCGCCCGGCGATCGGCGCGATGCGCTGCCAGGTGGCCTGCAGCATGGTCAGTTCGCCGGCCAGGGCCAGGAACTGCTTGGGGTAGGCCTCGCGCGAGAGCGGCCACAGCCGGGTGCCGGAGCCGCCGGACAGGATGACGGGAAGAAGGTCGTTCATCGGTGCACGCGCCTCAGGATGCGGTGAGCAACTGGGAGATTTCGTCGGTGCGTTGCTGCAGCAGGGCCGCATCGCCACGGGTTTCGATGTTCAGGCGCAGCAGCGGCTCGGTGTTGGAGCTGCGCAGGTTGAAACGCCAGTCGCCGAAATCGGCGCTGATTCCATCGGTGTGGTCCAGCGACGGCGACTGCGCGGCGTAGTGGTCCATCACCCGGGCCACGGCGGCCGTGGCATCGGCCACCTTGAAGTTGATTTCGCCGCTGCACGGGAACTTGGCCATGCGCGCTTCCACCAGATCGGCCAGCGAGCGGCCCGATTCGCAGACCAGCGCGGCGATCAGCAGCCACGGGATCATCCCCGAGTCGGCATAGGCGAACTCGCGGAAGTAATGGTGCGCGCTCATCTCGCCGCCGTAGACGGCGTTTTCGCTGCGCATCTTCTCCTTGATGAAGGCGTGCCCGCTCTTGCACAGCACCGGCTGGCCGCCGGCCTGTTCGACCATTTCCACGGTGTTCCAGGTCAGGCGCGGGTCGTGCACGATCTTGCCGCCGGGCTGGCGCGCCAGGATCGCCTGGGCCAGCAGGCCGACCAGGTAATAGCCTTCGATGAAGCGGCCGTTGTGGTCGAAGAAGAAGCAGCGGTCGAAATCGCCATCCCAGGCGATACCGAAGTCCGCGCCGTGTTCGCGCACGGCCTGGGCGGTCAGTTCGCGGTTTTCCGGCAGCAGCGGGTTGGGGATGCCGTTGGGGAAGCTGCCATCGGGGTCGTGGCAGATGCGGATGAACTCGAACGGCAGGTGCGGGGCCAACAGGTCCACGATGGTGCCGGCGCCGCCGTTGCCGGCGTTGACCACCAGCTTCAGCGGCTTGAGCGCGGCCGGGTCGACGTAGCTGAGCAGGTGCGCGCTGTAGGCCGTTTTGTCCGGCTGTGCCTGCAGCCCGCCGGTGGGCGCGGCCGGCGCGGCGGTATCGGCTTCGACCGCGTCGGAGATCGCCAGCAGGCCGGTGTCCGAACTGATCGGACGGGCCTGCTCCTTGACCAGCTTCATCCCGTTGTAGTCCATGGGGTTGTGGCTGGCGGTCACCATCACCCCGCCGGCGGCCTTGAGGTGGTCGACCTGGAAGTAGACCTCCTCGGTGCCGCACAGGCCGATGTCCAGCACCTCGCGGCCGGCACCGCGCAGGCCGGCGGCCAGCGCGTCCTGCAGGGCCGGACTGGTCAGGCGCACGTCGTGACCCACCACCACGCTGCCCGGGGCGAGCTGGGCGGCCAGCGCCACGCCGATGCGGCGGGCCAGGTCTTCGTTCAGTTCGTCCGGCACGCGGCCGCGGATGTCGTATGCCTTGAATGCGGGGAGCGTCATTTTCAGTCCTTCTGCAAGTCAGCGGGCTAGTTTAGCGGCAGGCATGTATGGGAATCGTTTTCACCGTCCTGGCCGTCCCGTGCGTTGCGTTCGGTTCAACCTACAATGACCCCTTACATCAACGAGGTGAGGGCGTAGATGAGCAATTCCCCAGACAACGCCGGACGGCGTGGCAAGCAGTACGCCAGCGCGGCCGACGCGCTGGACGGTGTGGTGGCCGACGGCCAGACCCTGGCCGTGGGCGGGTTTGGCCTGTGCGGCATTCCCGAGGCGCTGATCGCCGCGCTGCGCGATACCGGGGTCAAGGGCCTGACGGTGATCTCCAACAACGCCGGCGTGGATGGCTTCGGCCTGGGCCAGCTGCTGGAAACCCGCCAGATCCAGAAGATGGTTTCGTCCTACGTGGGCGAAAACAAAGAGTTCGAGCGCCAGTTCCTGGCCGGTGAGCTGGAGCTGGAATTCAACCCGCAGGGCACCCTGGCCGAGCGCCTGCGCGCTGGCGGCGCGGGCATCCCGGCCTTCTTCACCGCCACCGGTTACGGCACGGTGGTCGCCGAAGGCAAGGAAACCCGCGAATTCGACGGCAAGCACTATGTGATGGAAACCGCGCTGCGCGCCGACGTGGCCCTGGTCAAGGCCTGGAAGGCCGACGCGGCCGGCAACCTGGTGTTCCGCAAGACCGCGCGCAACTTCAACCCGGCCTGCGCGATGGCCGGCAGGCTGTGCATCGTGGAAGTGGAGGAGGTGGTGCCGGTGGGCAGCATCGATCCGGACCAGGTGCACCTGCCGGGCATCTACGTGCACCGCATCGTGCACAACCCCACGCCCGCCAAGCGCATCGAACAACGCACCGTGCGCCAGGAGGCGAACTGAGATGGCCTGGACCCGTGATGAAATGGCGCAGCGCGCCGCCCGCGAACTGACCGATGGCGCCTACGTGAACCTGGGTATCGGCCTGCCGACCCTGGTGGCCAACCACATCCCCGAGGGCGTGGACGTGTGGCTGCAGTCGGAGAACGGCCTGCTCGGGATCGGCCCGTTCCCGACCGAGGCCGAGGTCGACGCCGACCTGATCAACGCCGGCAAGCAGACCGTCACCGCCCGCGCCGGCGCCAGCTACTTCGGCAGCCACGACAGCTTTGCGATGATCCGCGGCGGCCACATCAACCTGGCCATCCTCGGCGCCATGCAGGTCACCGACAAGGGCGACCTGGCCAACTGGATGGTGCCGGGCAAGATGGTCAAGGGCATGGGCGGGGCGATGGACCTGGTGGCCGGCGTGCAGCGCGTGGTGGTGCTGATGGAGCACACCGCCAAGAGCGGCGAACACAAGATCCTGGGCGAGTGCTCGCTGCCGCTGACCGGCGTGGGCGTGGTCGACCGGATCATCACCGATCTGGCTGTGTTCGACGTGACCGACGCCGGCCTGGTGCTGGTCGAGGCCGCGCCGGGCGTGGGCATCGACGAGCTGAAGGAAAAGACCGGCGTGGCTTTCGCCACGGCCTGAGTGGCGTCTCTACCGGGTGCCGCACCGGCGCCCGGTACTCAAGGGGAATCCCATGGACCTGCACCTGCGCGACGCCGATGTCCGCTGGCACCGCCATTGGCTGGCGGCCGAGGCCGCCGACGCCCTGCAGCGCACGTTGCGCCAGGACGTGCCGTGGGAGGTGCACCGGATCCGCATGTTCGGGCGCCAGGTCGACTCGCCACGGCTGAGCTGCTGGATGGGTGACCCGGCCGCGCGCTACCGCTATTCCGGCACCGACTTCGTGCCGGCGGCCTGGCATCCGGCATTGCTGCCGCTGCGTGACCGCCTGGCCGCGTTCTGTGCCGCGCCGTTCAACAGCGTGCTGCTCAACCGCTACCGCGATGGCGACGACGGCATGGGCTGGCACAGCGACAACGAGCCCGAACTGGGGCCCGCGCCGTTGATCGCCTCATTGAGCCTGGGCGCCGAACGACGTTTCCTGCTGCGCCGGCGCGAGGACCATGCGCGCAAGGCCGAGCTGACGCTCGGCCACGGCGACCTGTTGCTGATGGGCGGGCAGACCCAGCGCCATTATCAGCATGCCCTGCCCAAAAGCACCCGGCCGCTGGCCGAGCGCATCAACCTCACCTTCCGCTGGATTGACGCAGCCGGGTCGGCATGACCTGTGCCTGCTGGTGATCGGCCTGGCCGGTCACCAGCGTCCAGCCCACCACCTCGGTGGTCATGGCCTGCAGGCTCTGCTCGAAGGCGCGCGCGACATCGGCCGTGGCGGTGGTCGGCACCGGCTGTTCCTGGCGGAAGGTGCGGTCGGCGACCACGCGCTGGTCGATCACGTGGATCAGCTTGGCGTTGACCTCGATCAGTGCCGTGGGCGTCGGCTGGCCGCGGTAATCGGCTTCGAACCGGCGCACGTCCATGGCCAGCTTGTAGTCGGCGCGGATACCGGTGGTGGCGCGGGCGACGCCGCCGATGCGGCCGGAATCCTCGAAGCCGCGCAGCAGCGCGTCGTCGAGCATGTCCGTGGCCGGCTGCGCCCAGCTCACGCCCTTGTACACCTCCAGCTCGGACGGCGACGGGCGCACGTTGATGCGCGGACTGTCGACCACGCGCGCGGCGCTGGGCTTGACCAGGATCAGCTGCCAGTCGACCTTGGGCCAGCCGGGATCGGGCTGGACGCGCACGATCGGCGAATAGATGGTCACTGCGCTGCGCTCGTTGCTGCCCAGCAGCGAGCAGCCGCCCAGCAGGGCGATCAGGGCCACCGGCAGGAGGGTGCGGGTCAGGGTCGGGCGGCTCATTTGGGTTCGAACTCCTTGGGCGCATCGCGGCCCAGCAGATAACGTGCCGGGTTGTTGTCCAGCTTGTCGCTGACCCGGCGCAGGTCGCGGATCAGCCCGCGCAGCTCGGTCAGGGTCGGGCCCAGCTGGGCCAGGCCATCGTTGGCGAAGCTGTTGATCGCCGCGCGGTTCTCGCCGAGGATCGAGTCGGCGCTGCCGGCGGCCGAATCCAGCTTGGTCAGCGTGGTTTCCAGCTTGTCCAGGATCGGCGGCAGCTGCTGCACCAGGTTCTTGTCCAAGCGCTCGATGGTGCCGTTGGTGGTCTTGAGCGTGACATCCAGGCTGCGCGCGGCGTCGCGCGCGCTGAGCAGGAGCGCCTGGGTGCCCTGGTCGCGGTCGGCCAGGCCGCCGCTGATCGTCTCCAGGTTGGCCAGGGTGGCGTTGATGCTGGCCACGTTGCGGTCGCTGAGCACCTGGTCCATGCGCTCGACGATGCGGTTGGCCACGTCGGTGATGTTCTGCAGGGCCGAGGGCGTGGTCGGGATGATCGGCGCCGGGTCCTTGTTGACCGCCGTCAACGCGGCGGCCTGCGGGGTGCCGCCGCTGAGCTGGATGATCGACGGCCCGGTCAGGCTGGTGATCGCCAGCTTGGCGCGGGTGTCGGTCTTGACCGGGGTGTTGGAGTTCAGCCGGATCCGCGCCACCACCTGGCGCGGGTCGTCGGGCACCAGGTTCAGTTCGGTGATCGAGCCGACCGCGATGCCGTTGTACTGCACCGGGCTGCCCACCGACAGGCCGGTGACCGCCTCGCGGAAGACCACGCGGTACTCGGTCCAGGTGCGGTCGGAGGAGTACTTGGCCGCCCACAGGCCGAAGGCCAGCAGCGCCAGGCCCACCACCAGGGTGAACGCGCCGATCAGGACGTAATTGGCTTTGGTTTCCATGGTCTAGTTACCCGCGAGAAAACGTTGGTTCATGGCGTGTCGTCCTGGTGGGCGCGTGGCGTGGGCCGCGGCCCGGTGCCATCGTCGGCGTTGTCCGGGCGCCCGGCGCGCGCCGCGCGCGCGCGCGGCCCGTGGAAGTATTCCTGGATCCACGGGTGGTCCAGTTGCTCGATCTCGTGCAGCGGGGCATTGGCGATCACCTTCTGGTCGGCCAGCACGGCCACCCGGTCACAGATCGCATACAGCGTGTCCAGATCGTGTGTGATCAGCAGGACGGTCAGTCCCAGTGCTTCCTGCAGGGTCTTGATCAGCCGGTCGAACGCGGCCGCGCCGATCGGGTCCAGCCCGGCGGTGGGCTCGTCCAGGAACAGCAGCGGCGGGTCCAGCGCCAGCGCCCGGGCCAGGCCGGCGCGCTTGCGCATGCCACCGGACAGCTGCGAGGGCAGCTTGTTGATCGCGTCGGCAGGCAGGCCGGCCAACTTGACCTTGAGCAGCGCCAGTTCGTAATGCCAGCGCTCGGGCAGCTCGCGGTGGTGTTCCTTGAGCGGCACCTGCACGTTCTCGCCCACGGTCAGCGAGGAGAACAGCGCACCATCCTGGAACAGCACCCCGGTGTTGCGTTCGATGTGCAGGCGGCTGGCCGGATCGTCCGAGCGCGCATCCACGCCAAGCACCTCGATCTGGCCGGCGTCGGGCACGCGCAGCCCGAGGATGCTGCGCATCAGCACCGATTTGCCGGTGCCCGAGCCGCCGACCACGCCGAGGATCTCGCCGCGGCGCACGTCCAAGTCCAGGCCATCGTGCACGGTCT
Organism: Stenotrophomonas maltophilia; assembly: GCA_002435595.1. Lineage (GTDB taxonomy): Bacteria > Pseudomonadota > Gammaproteobacteria > Xanthomonadales > Xanthomonadaceae > Stenotrophomonas > Stenotrophomonas maltophilia_AC. The sequence continues at coordinate 6,832 of DJBL01000169.1, read as the reverse complement.
GCGCGCCGAAGCGGTTGGTCAGCCCGCGCACGCGGATGGCGAGGTTTTCCTCGTCGGCGCGGGCGTCGTCGCTGGCCAGGGGCAGGGTCTGGGTGGCCATCGCTTACCAATCCATCTTCATGAACCACAGCGCGGCGAAGGCGTCGATGATGATCACCAGCGAAATGGTCTGCACCACGCTGGAGGTGGTGCGTTCGCCCACCGACTGCGCCGTGCCCTCCACCTTCAGCCCTTCCAGGCAGCCGATCAGGCCGATCACCAGCGCGAACACCGGCGCCTTGGACAGGCCCACCAGCATGTGCCGCACTTCCATGGTGTCGTGCATGCGCGCGATGTACATCTGCGGCGGAATATCCAGGTCGAAGGCGCCCACGGTGATGCCGCCGGCCAGGCCGGCGACCATCGCGATGAAGGTCAGCAGCGGCAGGGTGACCAGCAGCGCGACCAGGCGCGGCAGCACCAGCAGGTCGATCGGGTCCAGGCCGAGGGTCTTCATCGCATCGATTTCTTCGCGTGCCTTCATCGCACCGATCTGCGCGGTGAACGCGCTGGCGGTGCGACCGGCGAGCACGATCGCGGTGAGCAGCACGGCGAACTCGCGCAGGAAGGCGATGTTGACCAGCTCCACCACGTAGATCTCCGCGCCGAAGTCGCGCAGGATGGTCGAGCCGAGGAAGGCGATCACCGCCCCGACCAGGTAGGACAGCAGCGCCACCAGCGGCACCGCGTCCAGGCCCACCTGTTCCATCTGCGCCACGGTGGCGGTGAGCCGGAACCGGCGCGGCTCCTTGACCAGGCGTGCGCCCTTGACCAGGTTCTCGCCGAGGAAACTGGCCAGCGCCACGATGTTGTGGCCCATGCCGTGCACGCTGACGCCCAACCGCTCCAGCGCGGCCAGCACGCCGAAGTCGCGCTTGGAGCGCGGCCGGTCGTCGGCCACTTCTTCGATGGTGCAGACCAGGGCGCGGTGTTCGTCGCGGAACTGCAGGGCCTCATCGGGCAGGTCGGCGCGCCGCGCCACGCGCAGCACCTGCAGCACGCCGGCCGAATCGAGCAGGCTGATACCGCTGGCGTCGATGCCGGTGAGCGCATCGGGAATGGCGCGCAGCACTTCGGCCGCGTCCAGCGCGGTATGCAGGGTCCAGTGGCCGGACAACCGGATCAGGCCGGGATCCTGCGCATCCTGTTCGAGATGGGGGGCTTGGGTTGGCGTCATGGGGGCGTCCTGCGCGCAGCATACCTTGTCCGTGTCGACATCTAGTGTGTGCGCTGCGACATGGTTGTTCAGCCGGGGCGGGCTTCGGGTAATACTACGAAGCATGTCCGTCGATACCGCCACCATTGCCACCCCCCAGGCCACCTATGCGCAGCGCGTGGCGTTCGTATCGGAGATCGCCGGGCGCCTGCACAGCTACGGCACCACCGCGCAGCGGCTTGAGGCGGCGGTGGTCGCGCTGGCGCAGCGGCTGGACCTGGACTGCGAGCCGTGGTCGAACCCGACCGGGCTGATCCTGAGTTTCAGCGATCCGACCAAGGCCATCGGTTCGTCCGATATCACCCGGGTGATCCGGCTGGCTCCGGGCGAAAACGACCTGCATAAACTCAGCATCGCCGACCAGATCACCGATGCGGTGGCCACCGGCAGCATGAGCATCGCCCAGGGCCATACCGCACTGCGGCAACTGGACAAGGACCCGGGCCGGCGCGGCAAGATCCGCATGATCCTGTCCTACAGCCTCGGCGCGGCCGGCGTGGCCGGGCTGTGGAAGCTGCCGTGGCTGGATATCGCCACGGCGGGTGTGATCGGCCTGCTGATCGGGCTGATGACGCTGTACACCGACCGGCGCCCGGCCAGCCGCGAGGCCAGCGAGGCGCTGGCGGCCCTGCTGGCCGGTACGGTGGCGGCGCTGGTGGCCTCGTTCCTGGGGCCGCTGAACCTCAATACGGTGATCATCGCGTCGCTGGTGGTGATGCTGCCGGGCATGTCGCTGACCAATGCGGTCAACGAGCTGGCGAGCCAGCACTGGGTGTCGGGAACGGCGCGATTCGCCGGTGCGATCACCACGATCCTGAAACTGACGGTGGGCGCGGTGATCGCGGTGACGCTGTCGGGCATCATCGGGCTGGAGCCGCATGTGCGCGCCTCGCGGCCGCAGGCCGACTGGGTGGAATGGTGCGCGCTGCTGCTGGCGGCCTTCGCCTTCGCGATGCTGTTCAAGGCCAACCGCCGCGATTATCCGTGGGTGATGGCGGCCTCGGTGGCCGGGTATGCGATTTCGAAATTCGCCGGGCAGGCGTGGGGATTGCCGGCCGGCATTTTCATGTCGGCGATGCTGATGACGGCGGCGGGCAATCTGTTCGGTCGCTGGGTGCAGCGGCCGGGCGCGATCATCCGGTTGCCGGGCATCATCATGCTGGTGCCGGGTAGTACCAGTCTGCGCGGGGTACTGACGCTGGTGCAGCAGCAGGACATGAGCGCGGGCCAGACGGTGCTGATGACGGTGCTCAATGTGGTGATGGCGCTGGTGGCCGGGCTGCTGTTTGGCAACCTGTTGGTGCCGGCGCGGAAGAATCTCTGACCGTTTGGGTCTGGATCCACGTCAACGTCCAAGTCCAAGACCAAGTCCAAGACCAAGTCCAAAACCCTATAGCCTCCTGCATCGTGCTGGGCCAGGGGCTGTGGGTTCCCGGGACACGCCGCAAGTACGTCCGTGTAGGCTCCGTCGGCGCATCCATGCGCCTCAGGGTCCCGGGAACCCACAGCCCCCGACCCTCGACAGTTGGCTGGTGGCCATTGGCCAGGCAACGGCAGGCAACGGCAACGGCAACGGCGGAAGACCGCCCCGGAAGCTCAGCCGCTTTTCGCTTTTTCGTTGGGTACCCGACCCAGCCAGTACAAGCGCGCACGCGGCTTTGCAGCTGTTGCTCCAGCTGTTGGCGTACTGCGCAGGACGTCCAGCGACATAAGAAAACAGGCACAAAAAACGCCGGCGTTCGCCGGCGTTTCGAGTTTCAGTTTCTGATGAAACCGGAAACGATTACTTCTTGATCAGGAACTCTTCGACCTTCTTGCCCTTGGTCGTCAGCGCGGCCAGCCAGCGCGGCTGCTTGCCACGGCCGGTCCAGGTTTCCTTCGGGTTGGCCGGGTTGCGGTACTTCGGCGCCACCTTGCCCAGCTTGCGCACGGCCTTCTTGGCCGGGGCCTTGGTGGCCTTGGCGGCGCGGCCGCGGGCCGGGGCGGTGCCACCGAACACTTCTTCGATCGAATAACCGTGCGCCTTGGCCAGCTTGGTCAGCTGCGCCCGCACCTTGGTCACCGCCGGGCGCTTGGCCACGATGGTCTGCTGTTTCTTGGCGTTCTTGATCAGGGCGCCCAGCTCTTTGGCGGACAAGCCACTCAGGTCAATACTCATCAACTGCTCCGAAATCTAATTAAGGACGGGGTGGGCCAGTCCTTGGCTTCGGCGACAGCATACATATCCCACCGGATGCTGCACAGAGTTAACCGGCATATTCAATTGCAACGGGCAAAAGAAAAGCCGGGATATTCCACCCGGCCTTTCCCGTCAGCTGGCGCCGGCTCAGCCGCCCAGCCGCTCCAGCAGCGCCTGGCGGTCCAGGCTTTCGGCCTCGCTGGCACTGCGCGCGCGGTACTCGTAGGTGCCCGCGGCCAGGCCGCGCTCGGATACCACCACCCGGTGCGGCACGCCGATCAGCTCCATGTCGGCGAACATCTGGCCCGGGCGCAGGCCGCGGTCGTCCAGCGCCGCATCCAGCCCGGCCGCCTGCAGCTGCGCCAGCAGCTCGGCCGCAGCGGTGGCCACCGCCTCGTCCTGCTTGGGATTGATCACGCACACCACCACCTGCCAGGGCGCCATCGCCGCCGGCCAGATGATGCCGGCCTCGTCGTGGTTCTGCTCGATCGCCGCGGCCACGATGCGCGAAATGCCGATGCCGTAGCAGCCCATCGCCATCACCGCGGCCTTGCCGTTCTCATCCAGCACGGTCGCCTTCAGCGCCTGCGCATACTGGCGGCCCAGCTGGAACACATGGCCCACTTCGATGCCGCGTGCGATCTTCAGCTCGCCGCCATCGGCGGCACGATCGCCGGCCTTGGCGTTGCGGATATCGGCCACTTCCGGCTCGGGCAGGTCGCGGCCCCAGTTGACCCCGGCCAGGTGGACGCCGGCTTCGTTGGCGCCCACCACGAAATCGGCCATCGCCGCCACGTCGCGGTCGGCCACGATGCGGATCGGCTGGGCCGGGTTGAGCGGGCCCAGGAAGCCCGGCTCGCTGCCCAGGTGCGTGGCGATCTCCGCCTCGCCAGCCATGCGGTAGCCCTGCAGCCCGGCCACCTTGCCCAGCTTGATCTCGTTGACCTCGTGGTCGCCACGCACCAGCGCCAGCACGAAACCGGCGGGGCCCATGATCGCCACCGACTTCACCGTGCGCTCCAGGCCCAGGCCGAGCAGCGCGGCCACGTCCTCGCAGGTCTTCTGGGTCGGGGTGTCCACCTTGCGCAGGGCTTCGCTGGCGGCCGGACGCGCGCCCGGCGCTGCGGCGACTGCCGCTTCCATGTTGGCCGCGTACTCCGAGCCGGTGGAGAACACCAGCGCGTCTTCGCCGGAATCGGCGATCACGTGGAATTCCTGCGAGGCGTCGCCGCCGATCGCACCCGAGTCGGCCTGCACCATGCGGAAATCCAGGCCCAGGCGGGTGAAGATGCGGCTGTAGGCCGCCTTCATGTTTTCGTACTCGCGCACCAGGCAGTCATCGTGCAGGTGGAAGGAGTAGGCGTCCTTCATCAGGAACTCGCGCGCACGCATCACCCCGAAGCGCGGGCGGATCTCATCGCGGAACTTGGTCTGGATCTGGAAGAAATTGACCGGCAGCTGTTTGTAGCTGGACAGCTCCTGGCGCGCGAAATCGGCGGCGGCCTCTTCGGCGGTGGGGCTGTAGCAGAACACCTGCTCCTTGCGATCCTTGATCTTGAGCAGCTGCGGACCGAACTTTTCCCAGCGGCCGGTGGTTTCCCACAGTTCCTTGGGCTGGATGGTGGGAATCTGGAACTCCACCGCCCCGGCGCGCTCCATTTCCTCGCGCACGATGCGCTCGACCTTGCGCAGCACGCGCAGGCCCAGCGGCGACCAGGTGTACAACCCCGAAGCCAGCTTGCGGATCATGCCCGCGCGCAGCATCAAGCGGTGGCTGGTGAGCTCCGCGTCGCTGGGGGTTTCCTTGGTGGTGTGCAGGTGGAACTGGGAGAGGCGCATCGTCGGCTTCGCTGAACGGCAGAAGCCGATATTCTGCCAGCCCAGCCGCCGCCCTGCCCATCACGCCGCCGGCCGGGGCCGTGCCACGCGGCCAGGGGCCCGCGCCGGCTCAGCTGGCCGGCTTGCAGTAGGCCTTGATCGCCGCGTTGGCCAGTTCCTTCTGCGCGCCCCGCTGTTCCGGGCTCAGCGCCGCGTCGGCCTTGCCGTCGCCGTTGGTGTCCTGCATCACCGCGCCCTCGCCGTTGAGCAGGCTCAGGTTGCTGCGCGCGGTGGTGCAATCGGTGGATTCGGCCGGGGCCTTGGCCGCCGGGGTGGCCCGGGCGACCGGGTCGCGGTTCTCGACCTGGCGCGATTCGAACTTCTGGCCGGTCGGGGCCTTCTCCGAATACTGGGTGACGCCGTTGGCGTCCTTCCACTTGTAGACGGTTCCGGCACTGGCCGAGGCGCTGGCAAGCAGCAGCAGGCAGCACAGCGAGGGCAGGGCACGCATGGCAACTCCGGGCATCGAGGTCTGGGCGCCGATTGCAGCATCCCGGCCCGGCGCTGGCAAGCCGCCGGCGACAGGCGGGGTCCCGGGCTGCCCCAAAGGCCGCCGCACCCACTAAACTGGCCGCTATGGATGAGATGAAACCCCCGCCGCGCAACCGCAGCATCTACCTGCTGCCGAACCTGTTCACCACCGCAGGCCTGTTCGCCGGCTTCTACGCGATCATCGCCGCGGCCAATGGCGACTTCGTCAACGCAGCCATCGCCGTGTTCGTGGCTGCGGTCATGGACGGCCTGGATGGCCGCGTGGCCCGGCTCACCGGCACCAGCAGCGAATTCGGCGTGCAGTACGACTCGCTGGCCGACCTGGTCAGCTTCGGCATGGCCCCGGCGCTGGTGATGTACCACTGGTCGCTGTCGTGGCTGAAGTTCGACGACCCGGTGATGGGCCGGGTCGGCTGGGCGGTGGCGTTCCTGTACGCGGCCTGCGCCGCGCTGCGCCTGGCCCGCTTCAATACCCAGGTCAGCGTGGTCGACAAGCGCTGGTTCATCGGCTTGGCCAGCCCCGCCGCGGCCGGGTTGATGATGTCCTTTGTCTGGGCCTTTGCCGACGGCAACCTGGGCTGGGACGGCAACCAGCTGCGCTATGTGGCCCTGGGCGTGACCCTGGTGGCAGCGCTGCTGATGGTCAGCCGGATCCGCTTCTGGAGCTTCAAGGGCAGTGGCCAGAAGGGCCCGCGTGCCGATCGCGTGCCGTTCCTGGCGCTGGCGCTGGTGCCCATCGCCATTGCGATCATGGTCATCGACCTGCCGCGCGTGCTGTTCGCGGTGGGCATCGTGTATGCCCTGTCCGGCCCCGGCTGCTGGCTGTGGCAGCGCGCCCGCAAGACGGCCGAGCCCGGCGCGTGAGCGGGACCGGCCTGCCGCCGCTGTGGTCGCCCGCCCAGCAGTCGTGGCTGCAGGCGATGGGCTATACGGTGTTCGTGGATGGGCAGATCGAGGAGGTCGCCGCGGCCGTGCCGATCGCGCTGAGCGTGGCCGCTGCGGCACCTGCGCCCGAGCAGGCGCTCAGA
>DJBL01000088.1 GCA_002435595.1 Stenotrophomonas maltophilia | reverse complement strand
CGCCCCTCCTGCCCCCACGCCCGAACTGAAGCCGGCGCTGCCGCCCGCCGCCGCCGCCATCCTGGCGCGCGCCAAGGCCAGGGCCGCCGGCAAGACCTCCTGATGAGCACGATGAACAGCCCCCCGGCGGCCAGACCCGCGCCGCGCAGCACGCGCATGCCCAAGGCCGACGTGATCGAAATGTTCACGCGCCTGCGCGAACTCAACCCGCACCCGAAGACCGAGCTGGAATACAGCTCCCCGTTCGAGCTGCTGGTGGCGGTGACGTTGTCGGCACAGGCCACCGACGTGGGGGTCAACAAGGCCACCCGCAAACTGTTCCCGGTGGCCAACACGCCGCAGGCGATCCTGGCGCTGGGCGAAGACGGCCTGAAGAAGTACATCGCCACCATCGGCCTGTACAACGCCAAGGCCAGGAACGTGATCGCCGCCTGCGCGATCCTGGTGCAGCAGCACGGCGGCCAGGTGCCGCGCGACCGCGCCGCGCTGGAGGCGTTGCCCGGGGTGGGGCGCAAGACCGCCAACGTGGTGCTCAACACCGCCTTCGGCGAGCCGGTGATGGCCGTGGACACGCATATCTTCCGGGTGTCCAACCGCACCGGGCTGGCCCCGGGCAAGGACGTGCGCGCGGTGGAGGACCTGCTGGTGAAGGTGATTCCGGCCGAGTTCCTGCTCGACGCACACCACTGGCTCATCCTGCACGGCCGCTATGTGTGCAAGGCACGCAAGCCGGACTGCCCGCAGTGCGTGATCCGCGACCTGTGCCGCTTCAAGCAGAAGACCGCTGCCTGAGGCGCTGGAGCGACTGCCACATCCGCGCAACCCGGCCGTCATCTGCGTCGGGCATCAATGGCGGGCCCTGACGTGGCCGGGCCCCGGCCGGCCGGCGGTTTGTCTGAAACTGTCATATTTACGCAATCTTCACTAACTAGCCTGCGCAGCATCTTCCCACCTGCCTGCAAGGCTCTCCATGAAACTGCATCGCCAACTCCTGACTGCGGCCGTTGCGGCTGCGCTGTTCGTCCCGGCCGCACACGCCGAAGTGGCCATCGACGTGATCGGCGGCTCGGAGATCACCTTCGAAGGCCTGGTCCAGGCCGATGGCAACTGGTTCGACAACGACCTGACCGACCTCAACGGTGGTGACGCCGGCAACGGCAAGAACAGCGAGTTCGAACTGCGCCGCGCCGAGCTGGTGCTCAAGGGCAAGGGCCCGGGCAACATCGAGTGGGTGGTCGGCTACGACGCCAAGGCCGACAAGTTCCTGGACACCAACCTGAAGTACAAGCTGGCCGGCAACGCCAACCACTTCGTGCAGTTCGGCCAGTTCAAGCAGCCCAACAGCCTGGAAGAACTGTCCAGCACCAAGAACAACGACTTCATCTCCAAGGCGGCGGTGACCAACACCTACGCGGTGGCCCGTCGCCTCGGCGGTGCCTACAGCATCGGCGACAACAACTGGTCGGTGACCGCCTCGGCCTTCGGCCGCGAACTGACCCGCAACCTGGCCCACGGCAGCGGCTACGGCGCGCGCGGCACCTGGGCGCCGATCAACGACAAGGGCCAGGTGCTGCATTTCGGCCTGAGCTACGTGGACTACGACACCGACGCGGACACCCTGCGCGTGCGCGCCCGTCCCAACGCCGACCTGGCCACCGCACGCCTGGTCGACAGCGGCAACCTGGTCGATACCGACCGCGTCAGCACGATCGGCGCAGAAGCGATGTACATCGGCGGCCCGTTCAAGGCGCAGGCCGAGTACTACACCAGCAAGGCCAAGCGTTACGCCCACGACAACTACACCAGCGACGGTTACTACGTGAGCGGTCTGTGGAACATCAGCGGCGAGACCTGGGGCTACAAGGGCGGCACGCCGACCACCGGCCTGCCGGACGAGCCGGGCCGTGGCATGTGGCAGCTGGGTGCCCGCTACGACCACATGGACCTCAACGATGGCAACGTGTCGGCCAACCCGGTGGCCGGTCGTGCGCCGATCGTCGATGGCGTGCTGGGCGGCAAGATGGACATCTGGACCGTCGGCGTGAACTACTACTGGCGCTCCAACACCAAGTTCGCGCTGAACTACGTGATGGTGGACAGCAAGAAGTACAGCTCCACCGCGCGCACCTTCGTCAACGACGACCCGAACATCCTCGAAGCGCGCCTGCAGTTCTTCTGGTAAGCCAAGCGGCATCGCGGCAACGAAAAGGGCGCAGCTTGGGCTGCGCCCTTTTTCGTGGCCGGCCCGCGGCGCGGGAGCAGACCCACGGGCGCGTATGCTGGGCGCCCCCTGCCCCGTGGATGCTCCGATGCGTATCGCCCTGTCCTTGCTGCTCGCAGCCTTGTGCGGCACCGCCCTGCCCGCCAGCGCGCAGGACTGCCACGATGCGGCCGCCGCCGCCGAGCAGGCCTACGCTGGACGTGCACCGGCCGTCCTGCCAGACCGTGGTGGCTACACCCGTGCCACCAGTGCGAGCGTGTGCCGGCGCTGGCCGGCGCGCCCCGGGCTGACCCTGCTGGCCACCCCGGTGTGGCGCGACGGCGGCGACAACGATGCCCGCGATGGCGATCTGGAGGTCATGGTGATCGACTCCGACAGCCTGGCCGCCCGTGCATGGACGGTGCTGCCCAACGCGCTGGACAGCGATGCGATCTTCTTCGACGGCATGAGCCTGGACACGGCGCGCTATCAGCTGGCCGCAGATACCCTCGCCTTCGGCATCCGCATCAACCGCCGCAACGGTTCGGGCCCCAACCCCTACAGCGAAACCCAGCTGCGCCTGCTGGTACCGCGCGGCGAGCGCCTGCAGGCGCTCACCCCGCCGCTGCTGGTGCGCCGCTACCAGGCCGAGTGGGACACCCGCTGCGCTGGCGAGGCCTACGACAGCAGTCGTACCGTCGAGGTGGCCGATACGCGCCACCACGGGCTGGCCGACCTGCGCGTGCGCGAGCGGCGCGTCAGCACCCGCAGCTGGATGGACGGCGGGCAGTGCCGCGACCAGGACAGTCCGGTGCAGGGCGACAGCGGGCTGCTGCGTTACAACGGGCACGACTATGAGGTCCCGGCGGCCTGGCAGCCGTTGTGACCGGCGGCGCATGACGCATGTCACCGTGCCGTCATATGACAGACGCTGCGCTGTCATCGAACCGTTATGGAATGAGCACCGGGCGGGACACCCCGCACCGTCATCCATCCCAGGAGCCACCCCGTGATCCACGCCTTCAAGTCGCGCGCCGCCGTTGCCGTCCTCGCCGCGTCGTCCGTGTTCGCCGCCAATGCCGCCGATGTGACCGGCGCGGGCGCCTCGTTCATCTACCCGGTCATGTCCAAGTGGTCGGCCGATTACAGCACCGCCACCGGCAAGAAGGTCAACTACCAGTCGATCGGTTCCGGCGGTGGCATCGCCCAGATCAAGGCGGCGACCGTTGATTTCGGTTCCTCCGACGCCCCGCTCAAGCCCGAAGAGCTCGCGGCGGCCGGCCTGGCGCAGTTCCCGTCGGTGATCGGCGGCGTGGTGCCGGTGATCAACGTGGCCGGCATCGCCCCGGGCGCGCTGAAGCTGGACGGCCCGACGCTGGGCAACATCTTCCTGGGCAAGATCAAGACCTGGAACGACCCGGCGATCGCCGCGCTGAACCCGGGCGTGAAGCTGCCCGACGGCAAGATCACCGTCGTGCACCGCTCCGACGGTTCGGGCACCACCTTCAACTTCGTCAACTACCTGTCCAAGGTGAACCCGGAGTGGAAGACCAAGGTCGGCGAAGGCACCTCGGTGCAGTGGCCGGTCGGCATCGGCGGCAAGGGCAATGAAGGCGTTGCCGCCTACGTCAAGCAGATCAAGGGCGGCATCGGCTACGTCGAGCTGTCCTACGCGCTGCAGAACAAGATGTCCTACGCGGCGATGAAGAATGCCTCGGGCAAGGTCGTGCTGCCGAGCGACACCTCCTTTGCCGCGGCCGCCGCCAGCGCCGACTGGGCCAGCGCCAAGGACTTCTACCTGGTCATGACCAACGCCCCGGGTGCCGAAGCGTGGCCGATCACCGCCACCAACTTCATCCTGGTGCGCAAGCAGCCCAAGAACGTGGCCAACGCCAAGGCCACCCAGGAGTTCTTCCGCTGGATCTACAAGAGCGGCGATGCCCAGGCCAAGCAGCTGGACTACGTGCCGCTGCCGGACACCCTGGTCAAGCAGATCGAGACCTACTGGTCGCAGAACCTGAAGTATTGAGCCAGCCACCGCCCACGGCGGTGACCCACCGGAACGTACCGAGCGCGGCTCGGTACCCAGCGCCCGCCACGCGGGCGACCGGACAGTGCAATGGCGGCGGCAGGTCCTCTCTCCCCCTGCCGCCGCCGGGCGCGGATCGCAAGATCCGCGCCTTTTCTTTTGCCCGCTCCCCCACCGCAAAACGAGGCCCCGCAAGGCTTCCACGTGGCCCCGGTCACACCGTCATACGGCTGTAACAAAAACATCATTTCATAGCAGCGTCGCCGGAGAGACCGGCCCCTATCCCGCTACGGAGTGACGCATGAAACTGCACACGGCTGGCTTGACCGCCCTTTCCCTGGCCATCGCGCTGGGCCTTTCTGCCTGCAAGCCGGGCACCGAAGGCCAGGCTAGCGCGCCGGCCACCGATGCTCCCGCCGCGGCCCCGGCCGCCGGCGACAAGCTCACCGCTGAAATCTCCGGCGCGGGCGCCTCCTTCATCTTCCCGCTGGTGTCCAAGTGGTCGGCCGACTACAACACCGCCACCGGCGCCAAGATCAACTACCAGTCGATCGGTTCCGGCGGTGGCATCGCCCAGATCAAGGCCGGCACCGTCGATTTCGGTTCCTCGGACAAGCCGCTGAGCAGCGAAGAGCTGGCCCAGGCCGGCCTCGGCCAGTTCCCGTCGGCCATTGGCGGCGTGGTTCCGGTGGTCAACATCGACGGCCTGGAAGCCGGCAAGCTGCGCCTCAGCGGCGCCCTGCTCGCCGACATCTTCCTGGGCAAGGTCAAGACCTGGAACGACCCGGCCATCGTCGCCGCCAACCCGGGCGTGAAGCTGCCCGACGGCAAGATCACCCTGGTCCACCGTTCCGACGGCTCGGGCACCACCTTCAACTTCTCCAACTACCTGTCCAAGGTCAGCCCGGACTGGAAGAGCAAGGTCGGCGAAGGCACCTCGGTGCAGTGGCCCGACGGCGTTGGCGGCAAGGGCAACGAAGGCGTGGCCTCGTACGTGAAGCAGATCAAGGGCTCGATCGGCTATGTCGAACTGGCCTACGCCCTGCAGAACGGCATGCCGTACGCGGCGATGCAGAACGCTGCCGGCAACTGGGTGCAGCCGAGCGCGGAAACCTTCGCCGCCGCGGCCGCCAGCGCCGACTGGGCCAGCGCCAAGGACTTCAACCTGGTCATCACCAACGCCCCGGGCGACCAGGCGTGGCCGATCACCGCCACCAACTTCATGCTGATGCACAAGCAGCCCAAGGATGCCCAGCGCAGCAAGGACACCCTGGCGTTCTTCAAGTGGGCCTTCGAGAACGGCCAGAAGCAGGCCAACGAACTGCATTACGTGCCGCTGCCGGCCGAACTGGTCACCCAGATCGAAGCCTACTGGGGCGCCGAGTTCAAGTGAGACACCCGGGCCCGCGCCACGCGCGGGCCCGATCCAATCGTAATGCCGGGCGCTGCCCGGCAGCACCACGCGGCGAACGTGTCGCCGGGCATGCCCCGGCAACCTCTTCTCTCTTCGGGCCCCCGCCTTTGCCATGAATGCCATCGCCCAGCCTGTCCCCGCACCGTCGCTCCGCGACCTGCGTGACGCCCGCAACGACAAACTGTTCCGTGGCGTGCTCATCGCCACCGTCATCCTGGTGCTGGTCGCCCTGGCCTGCGCCGCGCTCTCGATGCTGTGGGGCGGCCGCCATGCCCTGCAGGAGCAGGGCCTGAGCTTCTTCTACTCCTCCGAATGGAATCCGGTGGAGAACAAGTTCGGTGCGCTCGCACCGATCTACGGCACCCTGGTCACCGCCCTGATCGCGATGGTCATCGCCGTCCCGGTGAGTTTTGGCATCGCCTTCTTCCTTACCGAAGTCGCGCCGCGCTGGCTGCGTGGCCCGGTCGGTACCGCCATCGAGCTGCTGGCCGGCATCCCCTCGATCATCTACGGCATGTGGGGCCTGTTCGTGCTGGTCCCGGTGATGACCGAGTACGTCACCCCGTTCCTCAACGACCACCTGGGCACCCTGCCGGTCATCGGCCCGCTGTTCCAGGGCCCGCCGCTGGGCATCGGCGTGCTCACCGCCGGCTTCGTGCTGGCGATCATGGTGATCCCCTTCATCTCCTCGGTGATGCGCGAAGTGTTCCTGACCGTGCCGACCCGCCTGAAGGAATCGGCCTACGCGCTGGGCTCCACCAAGTGGGAAGTGAGCTGGGACATCGTGCTGCCCTACACCCGCTCGGCGGTGATCGGCGGCATCTTCCTCGGCCTGGGCCGCGCACTCGGCGAGACCATGGCAGTGGCCTTCGTGATCGGCAACAGCGTGCGCCTGTCGCCCTCGCTGCTGGAGCCGGGCACCACCATTGCCGCGCTGATCGCCAACGACTTCGGCGAAGCCACTGAAACCTACCGCTCGGCGCTGCTGCTGCTCGGCTTCGTGCTGTTCATCGTGACCTTCGTCGTGCTGGCCATCGCCCGCCTGATGCTGATGCGCCTGGCCCGCAAGGAGGGCAACTGATGTCCACCGTCGCCAACACCGCTTCGCAACCGCTGTACCTGCGCCGCCGCATCGTCAACGTGGTCGCGCTGCTGATGTCCTGCCTGACCGCGCTGTTCGGCCTGTTCTTCCTCGGCTGGATCCTGTGGACGCTGGCCTCCAAGGGCCTGGCCGGGATCAACCTGGACCTGTTCACCAAGATGACCCCACCGCCGATGCAGGAAGGCGGCCTGGCCAACGCGTTCTTCGGCAGCGCGGTGATGTGCGGCCTGGCCATCGCCATCGGCACCCCGCTGGGCGTGCTCGCCGGCACCTGGCTGGCCGAGTACGGCAACTTCCGCAAGGCCGGCACGGTGGTCCGTTTCGTCAACGACATCCTGCTCTCGGCGCCGTCGATCGTGCTGGGCCTGTTCGTCTACACCCTGTACGTGATGCAGACCGGGGGCCAGTTCTCGGCCTTCGCCGGCGCACTCTCGCTGGCCTTCATCGTGCTGCCGGTGGTGGTGCGTACCACCGATGAAATGCTGCGCCTGGTGCCTTCGCAGATGCGTGAAGCGGCGCTGTCGCTGGGCATCCCGCAGTGGAAGGTGACCGTGCAGGTGCTGTACCGCAGCGCGGCGGCCGGCATCGTCACCGGCATCCTGCTGGCGCTGGCGCGCATCTCCGGCGAAACCGCGCCGCTGCTGTTCACCGCCTTCGGCAACCAGTACTGGAACAGCAACGTGTTCCAGCCGATGGCCTCGGTGCCGGTGGTGATGAACCAGTTTGCCGGCAGCCCGTATGAATCCTGGCAGGTGCTGGCCTGGGCCGGCGCGCTGGTGCTGACCGTGTTCGTGCTGCTGGTCAGCCTCTCTGCGCGCGGCATCCTGCTGCGCAACCGTATCTCCCATGACTGACCTTTCCGCGGACATCGCCATGAACGATCTTTCCAACGCCGTGCCGATGCAGCGCATCGTGGTCCCGGCCTCGCATGAAAGCCTGCACACCCCGGCACCGATCAAGCTGGCCGCGCGCGGGCTGGACTTCTACTACGACAAGTTCCACGCGCTGAAGAACATCGAGCTGGAAATCCCCGAAAAGCGCGTCACCGCCCTGATCGGCCCGTCCGGCTGCGGCAAGTCCACCCTGCTGCGCATCTTCAACCGCATCTACGCGCTCTACCCCAAGCTGGAAGCGCGTGGCGAAGTACTGCTGGACGGCGAGAACATCCTCTCGCCCAAGTACCCGATGAACCGCCTGCGCAGCAAGGTGGGCATGGTGTTCCAGAAGCCGGTGCCGTTCCCGATGACCATCTTCGAGAACGTCGCCTACGGCATCCGCCACCACGAAAAGCTGTCCAAGGCCGACATGGCCGTGCGGGTCGAACAGGCCCTGCGCCAGGGCGCGCTGTGGGACGAAGTGAAGGACAAGCTCAACCAGAGCGCGCTGGGCCTGTCCGGTGGCCAGCAGCAGCGGCTGTGCATCGCCCGCGCCGTGGCCCTGCGCCCGGACGTGCTGCTGCTGGACGAGCCGACCTCGGCGCTGGACCCGATCTCCACCAGCCGCATCGAGCAGCTCGTCGAAGAGCTCAAGCACGACTACACCATCGTCATCGTCACCCACAACATGCAGCAGGCCGCACGCGTGTCCGACTACACCGCCTTCATGTACCTGGGCGACCTGATCGAGCACGACCGCACCGAAGTGATCTTCTCCCAGCCCAGCAAGCGGCAGACCGAAGACTACATCACCGGCCGCTTCGGCTGATGCCGGCCCACGAACCCCTGGATAGAACAGCATGAGCATCCCCAACGACCACATCGTCAAGAGCTACGACGAAGAGCAGCAGCGCCTGGTGGCCGAGATCGTGCGCATGGGCGAGATGGCCGTCGCCCAGCTGGAGGCGTCGATGGACGTCATCGAGAAGCGCGACGAGAACGCGGCCCACCGCATCATCGCCAACGATGAGGCCATCGACGGGTTGGAGCAGCAGATCAGCCACGACGTGATGCGCCTGGCGCTGCGCGGCCCGATGGCGCGCGACCTGCGCGAGATCCTCGCCGGCCTGCGCATCCCGGCCGACATCGAGCGCATCGGCGACTACGCCGCCAACGTGGCCAAGCGCTCCATCGCCCTGAGCAAGGTCCCGCCGCTGCCGCAGATCCAGGGCCTGCGTTCCCTCGGCCGGCTGGCCGCACAGCAGGTACGCCGCGCGATCGAGGCCTACCGTGACAACGACGCGGCCGCCGCGCTGGCCCTGCGCGACGACGATGCCCGCCTGGACGCGCAGTACACCGCGCTGTTCCGCGAGCTGCTCACCTACATGATGGAAGACCCGCGCAACATCACCCCGTGCACGCACCTGCTGTTCATGGCCAAGAACCTGGAACGGGTGGGCGACCACGCCACCAACATCGCCGAGAACGTCTGGTTCCTGGTCCACGGCGAGCAGGTACTCCCGCCGCGTGAAAAGCGCGACGAAACCAGCAGCACCGATCACGTCTGATCTGCCTGGCTGTAGAAAAGCAAAAAGCCGCTGCCTTCGGGTGGCGGCTTTTTCTGTTTCGGGCTTCCGTGACTACCAAAGATGGAGCTCAACAGCTGCAGTCTTCTGCTTCACCTGAGCTGGGCGGAGCTGTCTGGGTTCGCAGAGGCTCGGACCCAAATGCCCTGCTTTTTCGTCGCGAACCGACGCACTGTCATAGGTGGGTACGGGTGGGTTGGCGGGACCGTAGAGCGCCATGGATGGCGCGAACGAGCCTACAGGGACGTACTTGCGGCGTGTCCCGCCAACCCACCCGTACCCGCCAAGCCAGGCCGCTCGCACCTGCGGCTGTTGCTGTTGCTGTTGCTGTTGCTGTTGCTGTTGCTCCAGATTCTTGCTTCTAAAAAAACACCCCCCCCACACTTCACGAAACATTGAATCCTGTGTGAGGATTCGTTGAGCCGGGCCGGCCCACCATGGCCGCACCTGCTGCCCCCACGCAGCCATCCCGGGCCCCGGCCCAAACCAAGGAGCACCACCTGATGAGCAACCCCACCCGTTCGCGGTCCCTGCTGGCCGCCACCGCACTCGCCGCCGGCCTCGGGGTCACCGCCTCGGCGTCCGCGTTGAGCATGACCGACCTGGCCCAGGGCTACCTCGTCGCCGGACAGGCTGCCACCAAGACCGCCGAAGGCAAATGCGGTGAAGGCAAGTGTGGCGCCCATGGCGACAAGGCCGGGCCCAAGGCCGCCACCGCAACGGGTACCAAGGCCGCCGAAGGCAAGTGTGGCGAAGGCAAGTGCGGCGCCGACAAAGGCAAGGGCGCCGACGCCAAAGCCAAGACCGCCGGCGACAAGAAGGCCGCGGAAGGCAAGTGCGGCGAAGGCAAGTGCGGTGCCAAGCACTGACCCCATCGCCCCGGCCAGCCTCCGGTCGCCGCTGCCTGCGGCGGCGACCGGACTGGGCCTGCGCCGCGCCCTGCTGCAGGCCCTGCGCGATGCCCCGGCCGGCGACCTCGACTTCCTCGAATGCGCGCCGGAAAACTGGATCGGCGTGGGCGGCCCTGCCGGCGACGCCCTGGCCGACCTCGCCCAACGCTACCCGCTGAGCTGCCACGGTCTGTCCCTGTCGCTGGGCAGCACCGCGCCACTGGATACCCACCTGCTTGAACAGGTCGGCCGCTTCCTCGACCAGCACCGGGTACCGCTGTACAGCGAACACCTCAGCTACTGCAGCGACGATGGCCACCTCTACGACCTGCTGCCCATCCCCTTCACCGAGGAAGCCGTGCACCACACTGCCGCACGCATCGCCCGCGTACAGGATCTTCTGGGCCGGCGCATCGCGGTGGAAAACGTCTCCTACTACCTGGCCCCCGAACCGGCCATGGACGAACTGGCCTTCACCAACGCCGTGCTGGCCGAAGCCGATTGCGACCTGCTGCTCGACGTCAACAACGTCTACGTCAACGCCTGCAACCACGGCTATGACGCCGACGCGTTCATCGCCGGACTGCCCGCCCAGCGCATCGTCTGCCTGCACGTGGCCGGCCACCTGGACGAGGCCGAGGACCTGAAGATCGACACCCACGGCAGCGCCGTGATCGACCCGGTCTGGGACCTGCTGGCCCGCACTTACGCGCGCATCGGTGCACGCCCCACCCTGCTGGAACGCGACTTCAACTTCCCGCCCTACCCGGAACTGCGCGACGAACTGCGCACCATCCGCCAGCTGATGGCCGCACACGCCGGAGCCGACCGTGACTGACGCCCCGGCCCGCCTGCACGCCCAGCAGCGGGCACTCACCACCCACCTGCGCGACCCGGCACACGTTGCCTCGCCCGCCGGCCTGGATGCCCGGCGGCTGGCGGTCTACCGGCGGCTGGTGTTCAACACTAATCTGGGCCTGCTTGGCACCGGTTTTCCGGTCTGCGTGCAGCTGCTTGGCGATCCCGAATGGACCGTGCTGGTGCGCCGCTTCGTGGCCGAACATCGCGCGCAGACCCCGTTGTTCACCGAACTGGCCGCCGAGTTCGTGCAGTGGCTGCAGGTCCAGCCGACGCTGCCGCACCCGGCGCTGGCCGAACTGGCCCATTACGAGTGGGTGGAAACCGCGCTCTACCAGCTTGATGCCCAACCGCTGCCGGCCACGCCCGGGCTGGACCCGATGCACGCCCCATTGCAGCGTTCGCCGCTGGCCTGGCCGCTGCTGTACCACTGGCCGGTGCACCGGCTGGGCAGCGGGGACGCTCCCCGCACGCCCGGCGACGCCCCCACCGGGCTGCTGGTGCGGCGTGACCCGGATGGGCAGGTCCGGTTTGCGTCCATCAGCCCGATGGCCGCGCAGTTGCTGGAGCAGATCGGCCAGCAGCCCGGCCATACCGGTACGTGGCACCTGCAACAGGTTGCCTTGGCCCACGGCCTGACCGCCGATGCACTGCTCGGCCCCGGCGCGGCGTTGCTGCACCAGCTCCTCGGCAGCGGCGTGATCGGCCTGGCCCCTCCCGCTTCCTGATCCGCCCACGAAGGACTTCAATCGATGAAGACACCGTACCTGGCCGCCCTGCGCGGCCGGCTGGACCCGCTCGGCCCGTGGATTGCCCCGCTGGGTCTGCGCCTGCTGATGGCTTGGGAGTACTTCGAATCCGGCCGCGAGAAACTGCACGGCAGCAACTGGTTCGGCGACCTGCAGCAGGCGTTCCCGTTTCCCTTCGACCAGGTGCCGGCCAGCATCAACTGGCAGCTGGCCACGTGGTTCGAACTGGTGGGCGCGGCCTGCCTGCTGGTCGGCCTGGGCACGCGCATGGCCGCCAGCAGCCTGCTGGTGCTGACCATGGTGGCGACCGCCGCCGTGCATTGGCCCATGCACTGGGACGGGCTGGGCGAGCTGGCGATGGGCTATGCCATTACCGACCAGGGCTTTGGCAACTACAAGCTGCCCGTGCTGTTCATGGCCATGCTGCTGCCGCTGGCCCTGCAGGGGGCCGGCCCGTTGAGCCTGGACCGGTTGCTGCAGCGCTGCCTGGCACGCACGCCTGCACTGGCCTGAGCGCGGGGGGCGTACAGCCCCCCTCTGCTAGAATCCCCGCATGACAGATGCCGCCTTGCCCCCCACCGCCGCTCCGGCGCCTGCTGCCCCGGCAGTGAACCTGGCCATGTCCCAGCGCTTCCGCGGCTTCCTGCCGGTAGTGATCGACGTGGAAACCGGCGGCTTCGACTGCAACCGCAATGCGCTGCTCGAAATCGCCGCCGTGCCGATCGAGATGGATGAAAACGGGCTGCTGTACCCCGGCCAGACCGCCAGCGCCCACGTGATCCCGGCCGAAGGCCTGGAGATCGACCCCAAGTCGCTGGAGATCACCGGCATCATCCTGGACCACCCGTTCCGCCTGGCCAAGTCGGAGAAGGACGCGCTGGACCACATCTTCGCGCCGGTGCGCGCGGCGGTGAAGAAGTACGGCTGCCAGCGCGCGATCCTGGTCGGGCACAACGCGCATTTCGACCTGGGCTTCGTCAACGCCGCAGTCAACCGGGTCGGCCACAAGCGCAACCCGTTCCATCCTTTCAGCGTGTTCGACACGGTGACCATGGCCGGCATCGCCTATGGCCAGACCGTGCTGGCGCGCGCGGCGGCAGCGGCCGGCCTGGGCTGGGATGCCGAGGAGGCGCACAGCGCGGTGTACGACACCGAACAGACCGCCAAGCTGTTCTGCACCATCGCCAACGCCTGGCCGCGGTAACCCCCCGGACCGTAGTGCCGACCGTTGGTCGGCTGCACGCGCTGTGGCGTACGTGCGGTTGCCGCGAACGGCAGCCGACCAACGGTCGGCTCTACCCGATCGCGGTACGGTCGCGGCCCTCGCTCTTGGCCCGGTACAGCGCGCGGTCGGCGCGCTGGTAAAGCAGCATCGGGGTGCGGTCGGCCGCGTCCAGTTCCACCAGACCGGCACTGAAGGTCACCTTCAGACCGGGCACGCCGGCCCAGTCCGGATGGTCATGGAACAGCCCGCGCAGGCGCGCGCAGACCTGTGCCGCTTCGGCCAGGCGGGTGTCGTTGAGCAGCAGGGTGAACTCTTCGCCGCCGGTGCGCGCGGGCATGTCCGAATCGCGGCAGGCCGAGGCGATCACCCGCGCCACTTCCACCAGCACCACATCGCCCACGCTGTGGCTGTGCTGGTCGTTGACTTCCTTGAAGTGGTCGATGTCCAGCACCACCAGGCACAGCGGATGGCCGCTGCGCTGGGAGCGGGCGAAGTCACGCGCCAACGCTTCGTCGAAGGCACGGCGGTTGGGCAACCCGGTCAACGCATCCTCGCGCGCCTGGCGACCGAACTGTTCGGCCTGGACCGCGAGGCGATCGGCCAGCTCGGTCTTTTCCTGGTTCAGGGCCTGCAGGTTGACCGTCTGCGCCTGCAGGTCGCGGGTGGCCTCGTCGACCATCCGCGCCAGGCGGATGTTGCTGGCCTTGTAGCGGTTGATCAGATAGCGGTACAGCGCGATCAGCCCGACCAGCAGCAGCAGCACCGCCGCCACCTGCACGCTGCGGCGCTGCCACAGGAACGGCTCGACGGTGAATTCCCAGACCGCTTCGCTGTCACTCCAGCTGCCGCCAGGATGGGCGGCCGACACGTGCAGGGTGTAGTCGCCCGGTGGCAGCCCGATGAACTCCACGCTGCGCTGCTGGCCGCGCTCGATCCAGCCGTGGTCCAGCCCGGCCAGGCGGGTGCGGTAGCGGATCCGTTCGGACATCAGGTAACTCAGGCCCACGTAGCTCACGCTGAGCCGGCGCCCGCCGGGAATGCGGTTGTGGTCGCTGCCCTGCCAATGCAGCGGCTTGCCATCGACCAGCACGTTCTCGATCACCGCCGGCGGCGCCAGGCGCTCGCGGAAGCGCTGCAGCCGCAGCGGGTCGACCATGCTCAGGCCACCGGCGGTGACCACCCAGAACGTGCCGTCCTGGCGCAGGATCGCCGACGGCCCGGAACTGCCGTTGGCCTGCGAGTTGGCCATGCCGTCGATCTCGTTGTAATGCTCCACCTCCACCCGCGGCACGCGGCCATCGGCGACCTCGTTGAGCATGGCCATGTCGGTGCGCAGCACGCCACGGTTGCTGCTGATCCAGACGTTGCCGATGCGGTCGGGCACCAGCTGGAACACCGTATCCACCGGCATGCCCTGCTCCAGCCCGACCCGCGCCAGCGTGCCGTTCTCCCAACGGTACAGGCCGCGATCGCTGCTGATCCACATCGCATCGCCGATCTGCTGGAAACCGAACACGCTGCGACCGCCGCCCAGCGGCGCCAGATCGATGCTCTGCACGCGGTTGCCGCGCAGCACCTTGATGCCTTCGATGGTGCCGATCCACAAGGCACCGTCGGCATCGTGGGCCATGGCGGTGATCAACCCGCCCGGCATTCCGGGCACGCTCGGCACGTCCACGCCGTGCCGGTCGATGCGCACCACGCCTTTCTGGGTGCCGGCCCAGACCGCGCCGGCGCGATCGATGCTCATCGCGCGGATGTTGCCGCCGGGCAGGCCATCGGCGGTGCCGTAGCTGCGCAGGGTGCGGCCCTGCGCATCCAGGCGGTACACCCCGTCGCCAAAGGTGCCCACCCACAGGTCGCCGTCGTGGTCCTGGGCCAGGCTCAGCACCGACGGCGTCTTGCCACCCTTGTTGTGCAGGGCCACCGGTGAGAAGCGGCCCTGCGCGTCGCGCCGGTCCAGGCCGCTGGCGCTGCCGATCCACAGCTGCCGCTGCTGGTCTTCCAGCACCGTGCGCACGTAATCGCCACTGAGTCCGTCGCGCTCGGTGAAGCTGCTGAACAAGGTTTCGCGCAGGCGGTACAGGCCGCCGTTGGCGCCGACCCAGATACTGCCCTCGGCATCCTCGCGCAGGCTCACCACCCGCCCACCCGGCAGCGACAGGCCGGTCGGCAGGCGCTCCAGGCCGTGCCGCGACAGGCGCAGCAGCCCCTGGTTCTCGGTCCCCAGCCACAGGTCGCCGTGGCGGTCCTGCAGCATCGCGGTGATGTGCATCACCCCGGGCAGGCGGTGCTGCAGCTGTGGCAATCCGTCCTGCATGCGGTAGACCCGCTCGCCGGCCACGATCCACATCACCCCGTCGGGGGCACGGTAGGGCCATACCAGGCCGCGGCCCAGCCCGAAACTCTCCGGGGCGCGGCGCAGCACACCGTCGTTGTCACGCACCACCAGGCCGTCCAGGGTGCCCACCCAGACCCGGTCCTGCGCATCCACCACCAGCTTGGTGAAGCTCATCGCCATCGGCACGTCGGCCGGCGGCTTCTGGTACTGGAAGGTCCCGTCCGGGCCCAGGCTGCCGATGCCCTGCCCTTCATAGAGCAGCCACAGGCGCCCGTGGCTGTCCATCTGCATGGCCTGGATCAACACCTGCGGTGCGCCCGGGGCATGCTCGAACACCCGCCAGCGGCCATCGGTGCCGCGTTGGGTGACGTTGCCGCGGGAGTCGCTGATCCACAGCGCGCCGGTCCGGTCCACGAACAGGGCGCCCACGCCGTTGTCGCGCAGGCCCGGCTTGGTGCTGCGGTCGAATACGGTGAAATCCAGGCCGTTGTAGCGCACCAGCCCTTCCCAGGTGGCGAACCAGAGGTGGCCCTCGGGGGTCTGGGCGATATCGCGCAGCGAGTTGTGCGGCAGGCCGTTGCGCGAGGTCCACACGTCGATGGCGTAGTCGCGCAGCGGCGGCGGTCCGTCCTGGGCCGACAGCGGCCACGACAACGCCGCGCACAGGCACAGCCACAGCAACGCTGCGCCCAGGCGCCGGAGAACCTTCAGTTGTACCGGCCGCCACCGGCTACCACGCCCCCCTTGGCTCATCCGTCAGGACCGGCCAGGGGAACGAAACAGCGGGCGACGGGCGGCGATGCATCGGGATGGCAGCCGACAGGCAAAGGCGCGCTCATGCGGGAGAAAGCGGTGGGGTTGCCCATAGTAGGCAAAACCGCGGCACTTTGTGTCGAGAGCGCTCAGCCGCCGCGGCTGCCCGCCGCGCGCAGGCTCGCCGGCCACTCCACCACCGCCTCCAGCCCGCCCTGCCGATGGTTGCGCAGCACCAGCCGCGCGCCGTCCTTCTCGGCCAGCGCGCGGGCAATGGTCAGGCCCAGGCCGGCGCCTCCGGTTTCCCGCGAACGCGAGGTCTCCAGCCGCACGAACGGGTCGAACACCGCCTCCAGTTCATCCGCGGCCAGGCCCGGACCACTGTCGCGGATGCGCACCACCACCCGCTCGGCATCCTGCTCCACGCTGACCCGGGCCGACTGGCCGTAGGTCACCGCGTTGTCCACCAGGTTGGAGAACAGCCGGTGCATGGCCAGCGGGCGCAGCATCAGCACCGCCCCGCTGGGCGCGTCGAAACGCACGTCGGCCCCGGCTTCCACCGCATCCTCGACGATGCTTTCCAGCAGCGAATCCAGGTCCAGCGCGGCACGCTGTTCGGCGCTCTCGGCACTACGGGCCAGCTCCAGGCCCTCGCGGATCAGCGCCTGCATCGCCGCCAGGTCCCCGATCAGGCGCTCGCGCAGGGCCTCATCCCCCACGTTCTCCAGGCGCAGGCGCAGCCGGGTGACCGGGGTCTGCAGGTCGTGGGTGATCGCCGCCAGCATCTGGGTGCGTTCGCCCAGGTGCCGTTGCAGGCGCTTCTGCATCGCGTTGAAGGCCTCGGCGGCGCGCTGGACCTCCAGCGGCCCGGTCACCGGCATCGGCGCGCCCTGCAGATCGTCGCCCAGGGCGGCAGCGGCCGCCGCCAGGCGCTGCAGCGGGGCGCTGGCCATGCGGGCCACCACGTAGGCCAGCACCCCGATGGCCAGCACCAGCAGGCTCAGGAACAGCGGGTCCACCGCCAGGATGCCGTTGTGCGCCACGGCCGGCGAATCCAGGGCCAGCTGCAGCGGCGTGCCATCGCTCAGGCGCAGCGCCACCATCCGGCACTTGGGCGGAATGAAGGCCGGGTCGCGCTCACGCGGCGGGCCGTTGCGCGGTTTTTTCGGGTGCGGCAGCTCGGGCAGCCGCGGCAGGCAGGAGCGGAAGGAGGTGAACGCCACCTGGCTGCTGGCCACCGCACCGGGCCGGTCATCGAGCACTTCCATCAGCGCGGTGTCCGGGCGCCCTACCCGCGCACCCGGCGGCAGCCGCCGCACGCTGGGGCCGCCGCTGTCGAGCAGGCGCTCGCGCAGTTCGGGATTGCCGTCGAGCATGTTGACGAACCCCTGCAGCCGGTCGGCGATGCGGTTGAGGTTCTGCCGCTCGAACTCCTGCTGGCGCTTGGCACTGGCCAGCATGGTCGCGCCGATCGCGGCCACGCTCATGCCCAGCAGCAGGATCAGGAACAGGCGCCCCACCATCGAGGCGAAGAACCGGCCCAGGCGTTTCATTCCAGGGTCACCGCCGTCGCCAGCACGTACCCTTCGTTGCGCACGGTCTTGATCAGCCCGTCGCTGCCGCCGTCATCAGCCAGCTTGTTGCGCAGCCGGCTGACCTGCAGGTCGATCGCGCGGTCCTGGGATTCGTAGCTGCGGCCACTGCTCAGCGCCACCAGCTGCTCACGCGACAGCACCTTGTTGGCGTGCCCCACGAACACCCGCAACAGCCGGAACTCGGCACCGGACAACACCACCACGCGGCCATCGGGGTCGAGCAGGTGGCGGTGCTCCAGGTCGAAGATCCACTGCGAGAAGCGCGCACGCCGGATCGCCAGCGGCTCCAGGTTGGCCGGCAGCGCTTCGGTACGGCGCAGCACGTTGCGGATGCGCGCCAGCAGTTCGCGCGGTTCGAACGGCTTCCCCAGGTAATCGTCGGCGCCCATTTCCAGGCCGAGTACGCGGTCGATCGGCTCGCTGCGCGCGGTGAGCATGATCACCGGCGTGCTCGAGCGCGCACGCAGGTCGCGGCACAGGGTCAGGCCGTCTTCGCGCGGCAGGTTGAGGTCGAGCACGATCAGGTCCACGTGCTCGCGCTCCAGCACCTGGCGCATGCCCTGGCCATCGCTGGCCGTGCTCACCTGGTAGCCGGCGCGGCCGAGTTGTTCGGCCAGCAGCTGGCGGATGTCGTGGTCGTCGTCGACGATCAGCAGTCGATGCATCGGATTGAGAGTCTCCATGCGGCCCATGATCCCCTGTCGGGAGCTGAACCGCATCCAGTGAATTGCGTACGCGTGTTTCAAACCCGCCGACGGACACACACCGACATACATCCACCGCGATGCGGTTACGCCGCGACACACGTCGAGTGTTGAGCCCTCGGCGAGCGGTCTTCACAATGCTGACAACGCCGCATGCCGGCCTGCCGAGTAGACGATCATCGTGAAGCCCCGCCTGCCCACCACCCGCCGCGGCCGTCTGCTGCTGTCGATCATCGTCCTCGTCGTGCTGGCCGTGATTGTCGCATGGTACCTGCGCAAGCCGACCGCCCCGGCCCTGGCCACGACCGCGGTCAGCCGTGGCGACATCGAGCAGACCGTGGACGCCACCGGCGTGATCGATGCCTACAAGCTGGTCAGCGTGGGTGCGCAGGCCTCCGGCCAGATCAAGTCGCTGAAGGTGCAACTGGGCGATACCGTCAAGGAAGGCGACCTGATCGCCGAGATCGATGCCACCACCCAGCAGAACCAGGTGCTCAACGCCCAGGCCACCCTGGACCAGGTCAAGGCACAGCGCTCGGTGCAGCAGGCCAGCCTGCGCGAGGCCGAGCTGGAGTTCGCGCGGCAACGGCAGATGCTGGCCGCCGAGGCGACTTCGCGCGCCGAGTTCGATGCCGCCGAGGCCAAGCTGAAGACCGCGCGCGCCCAGATCCAGTCCTACGAGGCCCAGATCAAGGGCCGCGAGACCGAGCTGGCCACCGCCCGCGCCACCCTGGCCTACACCCGCATCACCGCGCCGATGGACGGCACCGTGGTGGCCGTGGTGGCCGAGGAAGGCCGCACCGTCAACGCCAACCAGACCGCGCCCACCATCGTGATGCTGGCGCGCCTGGACCTGGTCACGGTCAATGCCGAGGTCTCCGAGGCGGACGTGGTCAAGATCAAGGCCGGCATGCCGGTGTACTTCACCACCCTGGGCGAGCCGGACCGCAAGTACCACGCCACCCTGCGCCAGATCAATCCGGCGCCCGCCTCCATCGCCAACGACAGTGCGTCCAGTTCCAGTTCGTCCAGCTCCAGCGCCAGCAGCGCGGTCTACTACAACGCGTTGTTCGACGTGGAAAACCCCGACGGCACGCTGCGCATCGACATGACCGCGCAGGTGTCGGTGATGCTCAAACAGGCCAAGGGCGTGCTGACCATTCCGGCGGTGGCGCTGGGCCCGAAAACCCGCGACGGCCAGTACATGGTGCGCGTGGCCGATGGCGACGGCATGCCCGCGCCGCGCAAGGTCAGCATCGGCATCAACAACGGCGCCACCGCCGAAGTACTGTCCGGGCTGAAGGAAGGCGAAAAGGTGGTGGTCGGTGAAGGCGGCGCGGCTGCCGCCGGCAGCGGCGGTGGGGGTGGCCGCGGCGCCCAGGTGCGCATCGGTGGCCCGGGCATGGGTGGGCCGCGTCGATGAGTCCGGCCGACCTGGGCACGCCCCTGTTGCGGCTGCGCGACCTGCGCCGCGAGTTTCCCGCCGGCGAGGACACCATCGCCGTACTGCGCGATGTCAACCTGGACATCGCCGCCGGCGAGATCGTCGCCATCGTTGGCCAGTCCGGCTCGGGCAAGTCGACGTTGATGAACATCCTCGGCTGCCTGGACCGCCCCACCCGCGGCAGCTACCAGGTGGCCGGCCGCGAGACCGGCCGCATGCTGCCCGACGAGCTGGCTGAACTGCGCCGCGAACATTTCGGGTTCATCTTCCAGCGCTACCACCTGCTCGGCGACCTGGACGCACGCGGCAATGTGGAAGTGCCGGCGGTGTATGCCGGCAGCCCCGGCCCGGTGCGCACCGCGCGCGCCGAACAGCTGCTGCAGCGGCTCGGCCTGGGCGACCGCATGCAGCACAAGCCGGGCCAGTTGTCCGGCGGCCAGCAGCAGCGCGTGTCGATCGCACGTGCGCTGATGAACGGTGGCGAGGTGATCCTGGCCGACGAACCGACCGGCGCGCTGGATACCCGATCCGGCGAGGAGGTCATGGGCATCCTCGGCGAGCTGCATGCCGAAGGCCACACCATCATCATCGTCACCCACGACATGAGCGTGGCCGAGCACGCCCAGCGCATCATCGAGATCCGCGACGGGGAGATCATCGCCGACCGCGCCAATCCCAACGCCCCCACCTACCGCGCCCAACGCGCCACCACCGTGGCCGCTGGCAAGGGCCACAGCTGGCGTGCCGCGCGCGACCGCTTCACCGAAGCGTTCCGGATGGCGCTGCTGGCGATGAACGCGCACCGCCTGCGCACCTTCCTGACCATGCTCGGGATCATCATCGGGATCGCCTCGGTGGTGTCGGTGGTGGCGCTGGGCAATGGCTCCCAGCAGCAGATCCTGCAGAACATCAGCGCGCTGGGCACCAACACCATCGATGTGTACTCCGGACGCGGCTTCGGCGACATGCGCTCGGCGCGCGTGCAGACCCTCAAGGCCAGCGACTCGGATGCGCTGGCACGACAGAGCTACGTGGACAGTGCCACGCCCAGCGTGTCTTCCTCGGTCACCGCGCGTTACCGCAACCAGTCGGCCACCGCGCAGGTCAGCGGGGTGGGCGAGCAGTTCTTCCGGGTCAAGGGCGTCACCCTCAGCCAGGGCAGCTTCTTCGACGGCGATGCGGTCAAGGGCCTGGCCCAGGTGGCGGTGATCGATGAGAACACCCGCACCCAGTTCTTCCCCAACGGCGCCGACCCGATCGGCCAGGTGATCCTGCTCGGCAACGTGCCGGTACGGGTGATCGGGGTGGCGCAGCGGCAGAGCTTCGGCTTTGGCGGCAGCACCAGCCTGGGCGTGTGGGTGCCCTACACCACGGTGATGTCGCGCATGCTCGGCCAGAGCTATGTCTCCAGCATCACCGTGCGCGTGGATGACAGCACCCCGATGGACGCCGCGCAGGCGGCGATTTCCAAGCTGCTGATCATGCGCCACGGTACCGAGGACTTCTTCCTCAGCAACAGTGCCGAAATCCGCGAGACCATCGAACAGACCACCCGCACCATGACCCTGCTGATCAGTGCCATCGCCGCGATCGCGCTGCTGGTTGGCGGCATCGGGGTGATGAACATCATGCTGGTGTCGGTGACCGAACGTACCCGCGAAATCGGCGTGCGCATGGCGGTGGGCGCGCGGCAGAGCGACATCCGCCAGCAGTTTCTGATCGAGGCGGTGCTGGTGTGCCTGCTCGGCGGTCTGCTCGGGGTCGGCCTGTCGCTGCTGGTGGGCTGGCTGTTTGGCAAGTTCGCCCCGGATTTCCAGATGGTGTTCTCCACGGCCTCGATCGTGGCGGCGTTCGCCTGCTCCAGCCTGATCGGCGTGGCGTTCGGCTTCCTTCCGGCACGCAATGCCGCCCAACTTGATCCCGTGGAGGCGCTGGCGCGCGAATGATGAATCCCACTTTCCCGATGACCCGCCTGCGTCCCCTGGTCCTGGCCTGCCTGACCACCCTGGCGCTCTCGGCCTGCGTCAGCAGCGGCCACTACCAGGCCGATGCCCCCCGCGTGCCGGCCGGCTATGGCCGTGGCGACGCCGCCCGCAACCTGCCCACCGAAACCGTGGACAGCCTGCCGCATGCCACTCAAAGCGACGTGCGCGAGGACCACTGGTGGCAGCAGTTCGGCGACCGGCGACTGGACCGGGTGATCGAGCGCGCCCTGGCCGCCAACACCGACCTGGCCTCGGCCGGGCTGGCCGTGCAGCGCGCCCGCCTGCAGGCCGGGCTGGCCGACAATGCGCTGTGGCCGCAGCCGTCGGGCAGCGTGGGCAGCAACGGCAACCGCCCCATCGACCAGGCGGCGGACTGGAGCCGCAGCAGCTCGGCCAGTGTTTCGCTGCAGTGGGAGATCGATCTGTGGGGGCGCCTGCGCACCCAGCGCGACATCGCCCAGTGGGAGGCCCAGGCCCGTGCCGAAGACCTGCAGAACACCGCGCTGCTGGTGATCGGCGATGTCGCCACGCAGTACTGGACGCTGGCCTTCCTCAACCAGTCGATCAGCGCCGGCCAGGCCAACCTGGCGCGCCTGCAGCGCACCCAGCAACTGGTGCAGGCCCGCTTCGACGCTGGCGCGGTGTCGCGGTTGGAAGTGCGCCAGGCCACCCAGAGCCTGGAGGCCCAGCGCGCCGCGCAGAGCGCGCTGGAGCAGCAGCGGGTGGCCAGCCGCAATGCCTTGACCGTGCTGCTGGACGGGCAACCGTGGCCGCAGGAGGACGAGCCGCAGCAGCTGCTGGACGGCAGCCGCCCGGTGGTGGCCGAGGGCTTGCCGGCCGAGCTGCTGGGGCGCCGCCCGGACCTGCGCGCGGCCGAACTGCGGCTGCGCAACAGCCTCAAGACGATCAAGGTCACCGCCACCCAGTACTACCCGGCGCTGAGCCTGACCGGCGGCGTCGGCAGCGGTGCCACCTCGCTGTCCAACGTGCTGGAGAACCCGGTGGCCACGCTCGGCGCGGGCCTGTCGCTGCCGTTCCTCAACATCCGCCAGGCACAGTTGAACACGCGCATGGCCGGCACCGACTACCAGATCGCCGCCAATGATTTCCGCCGCACCCTGTACACCGCGCTGTCGGAGGTGGACAACGCGTTGTCGGCACGCGAGCAGTTCGCCATCCAGGTGGCGGCCTCGCAGGCTTCTTACAACGAAGCGGTGGAGATCGAGCGGATGTACGAAGTGCGCTACCGGGTCGGCGCGACCGACCTGCGCACCTGGCTGGAGGCCCAGCAGACCCGCCGCGATGCGGAGCTGTCGCTGGCGTCGGTGAAGCAGAGGCAGTTGATCAACGATGTGACGTTGTTCAAGGCACTGGGCGGCAGCGCCGGTTAACCCCAAGGTAGCGCCGACCGTTGGTCGGCGACCAAACCCCAAGGTAGCGCCGACCGTTGGTCGGCTACCAAACCCCGGCGGTAGCGCCGACCGTTGGTCGGCTACCTGCACACCCCGTAGAGCAGCCGACCAACGGTCGGCCCTGCCCCCGCGCGGGAGCGGATTACAGCCCGCGCTGGCGGACGGCTTCGAACAGGCTCACGCCGGTGGCCACCGACACGTTCAGGCTTTCGATATCACCCGGCATCGGAATCTTGACCAGGCTGTCGCAGTTCTCGCGGGTGAGCCGGCGCAGGCCGTCGGCTTCGCCGCCCAGCACCAGTGCCACGTTGCCCTTCAGGTCGATCGAGTACAGCGAGGCGG
The DNA here is from genome assembly GCA_002435595.1 of Stenotrophomonas maltophilia. Taxonomy (GTDB): domain Bacteria; phylum Pseudomonadota; class Gammaproteobacteria; order Xanthomonadales; family Xanthomonadaceae; genus Stenotrophomonas; species Stenotrophomonas maltophilia_AC. Next base: position 20,651 of record DJBL01000088.1, on the reverse strand, counting down.
TGGCCTCGCCGGCCAGGCCATAGATCCACACGCCCAACTTCTGCAGGTCCTTCAGGCAGCGCGACAGGTTGGTCACCGCCACCACCGGGATGCGGTCGGCCGCGCCGGCCGAGGTCTTGCGCACGGTGGCATTGACCGTGGCCGACTTGTCCTTGGGAATGATCACCGCCGTGGCCCCGGCCGCCGCCGCGCTGCGCAGGCACGCACCGAGGTTGTGCGGATCCTGCACTTCATCGAGAACCAGCAGCAGGGCCTTGCCCTCGGCCGCCTCGACAAGGCCTTCCAGTTCGTTCTCGCTGTAGGTGCGCGCCGCCTGGTAGCGGGCGGCCACGCCCTGGTGCCGCACCGAGCCGCCCACGCCGTCCAGCGCCTGGCTGTTGACCTTGCGCACGTCGATGCCCTTGCGCCGCGCGTTCTCTTCGATCTCGGTCAGCCGCGGATTCTTCGCGCCGGCCTCGATCAGCACCTCGCGGACGTTCTCGGCATCGTTCTCGATGGAGGAGGCGACGGCGTTGACGCCGACGATCCACTGGCTTTGCTTGCTCATTGCGGGGCGGGACCGGTACAGGGGGTGGTAATGGTAGAGCATCGCGGCCCGCCCTGCCCTGCCGGGGGCCGTTCACGGGTCGCGGCAGCCGCCGCGCGGTCCTATCGGCGCGGCCAGCGGGCGGTGTCGTGGTCCGGGTGCTGGTGGCTGACCAGCCCGTCCAGCAGCGCCATTTCCGGGTCGTCCTGGTCCTGCACTACCGTCAGCGCATCCAGCGCGTCCACGAACGGCAGCTTGGCCTCGGTTCCGTACTGCACGGTCGGTGGCAAGCGCGCCGGTTGGTCAAAGGCACCGGCGGCGATGGCCATGCCGTCGGGCGCCTCATAGGTCAGCGGGGTGCCACAGTCGGCGCAGAAACCCCGCTGGACCAGGTTGGAGGAGGCAAAGCGACGTGGCTCGCCCCGGGTCCAGGTGAAGTCGACGGTGCGCACCGACACCAGGGGCGCGTAGTAGGCGCCGAAGGCCTTCTGGCACATGCGGCAATGGCAGATCGAGCTGTCGGTGAGCGCGCCGCGGACATGGAAGCGGATGGCGCCGCATTGGCAACCGCCGCTGTACTCGGGGAGGCTGGACATGCAGGGCGCTCCGATCAGGGGACGGGGTGCCGGTTCACGCGTGCCGACCCCACGGTCGGCACCTGCCGGCTGGCGCGTACCGACCCGGGGGCGGTACGCGCGTCGTTCAGTACTTCTGCTTCTGGCGCTTGGCCGGCTGGCCACGCGGCGGCAGCGACGGTTCCTCGTCGCCCTTCTCTTCGACCAGGCGGAAGTCGATCTTGCGCTCTTCCATGCTGGCCTTGAGCACCAGGATGCGCACGCGGTCGCCCAGCCGGTAGGCCTTGCCGCGGCGCTCGCCGCTGAGCGTCTTGCGGGTCGCGTCGAACTGGTAATAGTCGTGCGGCAGCTGGGTCACGTGGACCAGGCCGTTGACCTTGGATTCGTCCAGTTCCACGAACAGGCCGAAGCTGGTCACGCCGCTGATCACGCCATCGAACTGACCGCCGACATGCTTCTCCATCCACGCCGCCCGGTAGCGCTCGTCCACTTCGCGCTCGGCCTCGTCGGCCCGGCGCTCGCGCTCGGAGCACTGCAGCGCCAGCGCGGCCATCTCGCGCGGCGAGTAGGTGAACTTCTCCACCGGCGCACCGCTGAGCGCGTGCTTGATCGCACGGTGCACCAGCAGGTCAGGGTAACGGCGGATCGGCGAGGTGAAGTGTGCGTAGGCGTCCAACGACAGGCCGAAATGGCCCTGGTTGTCCGGCGAATACACCGCCAGGCTCTGGCTGCGCAGCAGCACCGATTCCAGCAACGCCGCGTCCGGGCGCTCGCGCACCTTCTTGAGCAGCTTGGTGTAATCGCCCGGCTGCACCTTCGACCACGGCGGCAGGCTCAGCTTGAATTCCTTCAGGAACTCCAGCAGATCGTCGTACTTGGCTTCCGGCGGCTTGGCATGGTCACGGAACGGGGCCGGCACCTGCTTGTGCAGCAGGTAGCGTGCGGCCTGCACGTTGGCCGCAATCATGCATTCCTCGATCAGCTTGTGCGCATCGTTGCGCACCAGCATGCCGGCCTGGGTGACTTCACCGGTGTTGTCCAGCACGAAGCGCACTTCGGAGGATTCGAACTCGATCGCGCCGCGCCGGGTGCGCGCCTTGGCCAGCACCTTGTACAACTGGTGCAGGCGCTCCACCTGCGGCAGCACCGCGGCGATCTGATTGCGCACAGCCACATCGTTCTCGCCCACCGCCTGCCAGACCTGGGTGTAGGTCAGGCGCGCATGCGAGTTCATCACCGCCTCGTAGAAGCGCGAGTGGATCACGTCGCCGTCGCGGTTCACCTGCATGTCGCAGACAAAGCACATGCGGTCGACCTTGGGCATCAGCGAACAGATGCCGTTGGACAGCGTCTCGGGCAGCATCGGCACCACGAACCCCGGGAAGTACACCGAGGTGGCGCGCTTCTGCGCTTCATCGTCGAGCGGCGTGCCCGGGCGCACGTAATTGGACACGTCGGCGATGGCCACCACCAGGCGGAAACCCTCGGCGTTGGGTTCGCAGTAGACCGCGTCGTCGAAATCCTTGGCGTCTTCGCCATCGATGGTGACCAGCGGCGTACTGCGCAGGTCCACGCGGCCGCCGATCATCGATGGCTCCACCACCAGCGGCACCGCCGAGGCCTCGTTGAGCACCTCCTGCGGGAACTCGAAGGGCAGCTCATGGCCGTGGATGGCCGTCTCCACGATCAGCGAGGCGGTCAGCTTGTCGCCGAGCACGGCGATGATGCGGCCGATCGGCGGGCGCCGCGTATCCGGCGCCTGGGTCAGCTCGCAGACCACCAGCTGGCCGTCGCGGGCATCGCCGGTCTGGTCGGGCGGGATCTGCACATTGCGCTGCACGCGCTTGTCGTCGGGGACCACGTAGTTGATGCCGAACTCGACGCTGAAGCGGCCGATCAGGCGGGTCATGCCGCGCTCGAGCACGCGGGCGATGCTGCCTTCGCGGCGGCCGCGGCGGTCGATGCCGGTGACGTTGGCCAGCACGCGGTCGCCGTGCATGACCTTGCGCATTTCATACGGCGGCAGGAACAGGTCGTCGCCGCCCTCGACCGGGCGCAGGAAGCCGAACCCTTCCGGGTTGGCGATGACTACGCCGGTGATCAGGTTGGTGGCCTGCACCGGGGCGAAGCCGCCACGGCGGTTCTGCACCAGCTGGCCGTCGCGGACCATCGCGCCCAGGCGCTTGCCCAGCGCATCGGCGCGATCCGGCTCGGTCAGGCCCAGGTGGATGCCGATTTCCTCGGCAGTCTGCGGGCCATCGCAGCGGTCCAGCAGCTGCAGGATCGCCTCGCGGCTGGCGATGGGCTGCGCATAGCGCTCGGCCTCACGCGCCGCGTGCGGGTCGATCACGTTCATGTCGGTGGTACTCGGGTGCGGGCGACGGCGGGTCGGGATCGGCGCGCCGGTGTCCGGCTTCGGGCCGCCGCGCTTGCCGCCGCGCGGCGGGGCTGGGGTGTTCATCGATTCGGGCATCCACGGTGGCAGCTTGCCGGCCTTCTTGGCGGCAGCGCGGGGCTTGCCCGACGGACCGGCAGCCTGCTTGGGCGCCGGGGACTTGGGGGCTTTCGCGCCCCGGGTCGGTTTCTTTGGTTTCATTGGCCTTTATGGTAACCGCTGATGGTGTGCAGAACCGGTCGAGGCGCATCCACATGCAGGTTTGTGAAGAATTTTCACAAAACCGTTGACAAGCCTCGGCGGCATCTCCACAATTCGCCTCCTGAGTCGCCCAGGTGGCGGAATTGGTAGACGCACTAGCTTCAGGTGCTAGCGGGGGCAACTTCGTGGAGGTTCGAGTCCTCTCCTGGGCACCATGACTCAGAAAATGATCAAACCCGCGCAAGCGGGTTTTTTCGTTTCTGCCCTCCGGCACCGCGCGGCTCAGGCCTGCGGGTCGTAGTAGCGGCGGGCCAGCCCCGCCCGTCCGGGGAAATACCTGAACCACGGGCGGGCCGCATCGACCACCGCAGCCACCGCGGCATGCGCCATCAACCGCTCCACGTACGCCGACAGCGCGGCATGGGCGTCGGGCAACGGCACGTAAGCGATCGCGTAGAACAGGGCGGGCGCCGCGGCGCAGTCGGCCAGGGTGAACGCCTCACCGGTCAGCCAGCGCCGCCCCTCGAGCTGGCGATCCAGCAGCGCATAGCTTTTGAGCAGGGTGGCCCGCGCCGCCGCCGTGACCTGCGCATCCCCCTGCCCGTCCGGCTGCAGCAGCGCGGCGGTCAGCGCCTGCATCGGGGTCATGACGTAGAAGTCGCAGAACCGGTCCCAGAACCTCACCGCCAGCGCCTGCGCCGGATCCGCTGGAATCAGCCACGCACCGCCGGCGGCATGATGGAGCTGCAGGTACTCGATGATGATGCTGGTCTCGCCGACGGGCGTGCCCTGTTCGACCAGCAGCGGCATCTTGTCCAGCGGCCACAGCGCCCGGAACGCCGCCCGCTCGACCGGGTCGCCGAGGTTCAACAGCCGGGTGTCCAGCGCGACGCCGAGCACGCCGGCGGCGATCAGCACCTTCTGGCAGCACGAAGACAGCGGATGGAAATGCAGGATCGGGGTCGCCATGGGGAACGCCTTGCTGCGGGGTCGGACGAGTATTTTGAGTGGCCGCATCCCGGGTCAAGCCGCGCCGCGGCAGCGCTGCCCCCACCTGGTGTCGATACCGCGTCAGAATGCGTTGACAGCCCCGCAATGCTTCCGCATAATTCGCCCCCTGAGTCGCCCAGGTGGCGGAATTGGTAGACGCACTAGCTTCAGGTGCTAGCGGGGGCAACTTCGTGGAGGTTCGAGTCCTCTCCTGGGCACCATGACTCAGTAAATGATCAAACCCGCGCAAGCGGGTTTTTTCGTTTCTGCGGTTCGAACGGCTGCACGTCGCATGCATGCTTGGCCCGACCCGCCGGGGCGATGATCGGGCAGCGCGCGACGATCAGAATTTTCCGCGACATGCTGTTGACACATTCGCGGTTCTCCCGCAGAATTCCCCTCCTGAGTCGCCCAGGTGGCGGAATTGGTAGACGCACTAGCTTCAGGTGCTAGCGGGGGCAACTTCGTGGAGGTTCGAGTCCTCTCCTGGGCACCATGACTCAGACAATGATCAAACCCGCGCAAGCGGGTTTTTTCATGTCTGGGGTACCGCTGCATGCCCCCTCGCTGCGGGCCGCGGTCACGCCATCGATCCACGATCTGGCACGCGCACGGTCAGATAGTCCCTACGCGGATTCGCGCAATCCCCCAATCCCATCGAATTTCAACGCCTGCTAGGTTCAGGGGGCACTGCATTTGCAGGGCACGAGGAAGCCAGGCCTCTATCCCCCTGGCAGTTGTCCAAGGAGGCATTCATGCACGTACTGGGTACTGCTGGCGCATCTCATTTCGACATCAGTGTGCATCGGGATTCAAGCCTGGAAGTGTTTACCGATGGCGAACTGAGCGTTGCCTTCAATTGTCTTGGCACCTTCGGCTCGGCGGGTACCTTCGGTACCGGTTCCGGCTGCCTGGGCACTGCAGGTACTGCGGGCACGTTCGGCTGTGGCGGCAGCACGCAGCCGGTCGCGCTCTAACCAGGCCACCCGGCGATGCCCCGGCTTCCCGGTGGCATCGCCGTTCTGCCCACGCCTCCTCTACGCACGCAGCAGCGTCCGCAAACCGGTCATTGCGCACACCTCCGGTCAGCGCGAGCACGCCGCCTTCCCCCCTGGCACTGGCAACAGCGCCCCAGCTCCTGCAGGTCACGATGGATCATCCCCTTGTCGTCGAGGCGTTGACACGACGTTACGGCTCCCGCGTTGCGCTCGACGACTTCAGCCTTGAGGTCCGACCAGGCGAGATAGTGGGTCTGCTGGGCCCCAATGGCGCGGGCAAGACCACCCTGCTGGAGACCATCGAAGGCATCCAGACCCCCACCCTGGGCGCCGTCCGCGTCTTCGGGCACACCCCTCGCCGACTGCCCACGGCGATCCGCGCCAAGGTCGGCTTCGTGTTCCAGCGCAATGCGATACCCGAACACATCAACGTGGCGCAGCTGATCACTCTCTACGCACGCATCCATGGCAACACCGCCACGCTGCGACGCACCGCCCAGCGTCTGGGCCTGTCACACCTGCATGCCCGCACCACCAGTGAACTCTCCGTCGGCCAGCGCCAGCGCGTTTCCGTATTCGCCGCGCTCGCTGGCGCCCCCTCGCTGGTGCTGATGGACGAGCCTACCAGCGCCCTGGACCTGCGCTCCCGCCGTGCAGTATGGGACACCCTCAAGGAAGGCAAACAGGAGCGGTCGCTTGCCGGGCTCATTGCAACCCATGACATGGACGAGGCGGAGGCGCTCTGCGACCGCGTGCTGTTCATCGAAGATGGACGCCTGCGCGGCACGCTTTCGATGAACGAAGTGACCAGTGCGTCCTGCGCCAGCGTGACCGTTAGCTTCCATGCGCCCGCCTCATTCGTCCACGCCAGTGTGATCTCTCAAGCCACCACCGATCACCCGACCGAGCCGCTGCCGTTTTGGCGCGCGCAATGCCCCAAGGACGAACTGCCCGCCTTCCTCGTTTCCTTGTTGGGGGCCGAGCGTTCCTTGGGCTTCGATGCCCGGCTGGGCGTGGATCCACAGCAGATCGAATCGGCTTACCTGATGCACGTTCAAAAGGCTGACTGACCGATGCGCCCTCCCTGTCCAGCTGCCGGCCAATGGCCAGTATTCACTGCCTTCCTCGGGCAATCCTTCACTCACTTCCGCCGCAACGGCGTCGGCCTGGCCATGACCTTGGCCGTGCCGCTGCTTTTCATGTTCATCTACGGCTATGCCTATGTTCTCGGCAGCCCCGAGCGCAGCATCTCGGTCGGCCTTCTGCCCGAGGCTGTGGCCGCCGAGCAATGGCGTTCAGCGCTGCCGTCGGACAATTTCCACCTCAAACCCATTCGTCGCGAGGATCTGCCGACCCACCTGCGCGATGGTGAGCCTGCACTGATCCTCGACCGCGATCCCGCCACCGGCGCCGCCATCATCCACGCAGCGCCCTATTGGCAACCCGTGGCTGCCCTGATGCTGCGGGCGATCGAGGCCAGCCCGCATACCCCCATCGACATCGACAGCCGGATTCAGCTGGTCGAACCGGGGAACTCGCCGTTCTTCATGCTGCCGGCCATCATGGTGATGGCACTGCTGAACATCGGCCTGTTCACCGCCGGCGTGAAGCTGCTGCAGGAGCGTACCCGCGGCACACTGCGGTTGTTCCGCATGCTGCCCATCTCGATGGGCTGGTACTTCGCTGCTGAGCTATGCACGAAGCTCATCCTGGCGCTGGGCATCATCGCCGGCTACCTCGCGCTGGCCATGATCATGTTCGGGCTGCAGCTGGATGCCCTGCAACTGGCCGGTGTGGCCGCTGTATCCCTTCTGCTTGCGGCGGTGTTCATCGCCATCGGCCTGGCGCTCGGTTCGGTCCTGCCCAGCCACTCGCTGGGCATCCATGCCTTCACGCTGTGCAACCTGCTGGTGCTGTTCCTGGGCGACCTGTTCTTCAACGCCAGTCAATTCGCCGCTACCAAGTGGATTGCACTTGCATTGCCGACCACCTACGGCATGGACCTGCTGCGTCATGCGATGTTCGAGACCCGTCCGCAGTTTCCCGTCTGGTTGTCGCTGACGATGCTGCTGGCATGGCTGGCCGCGATGTTTGCCGTTGCTCTGGCTACCTTCAGCTTCAAGGCACGCGAGTGATGCGCCACGCTCCCTCCTGACGGGAGGATGCTGACAATGACGCCGTACGCCGGACCACTGCACCGAACGCTCGCGTGGCTGGTGTCTGTGCTCGCCGGCGGGCTGGCGCTGCTCCAGTTCGCCCGGCTTACCGGTCTGACTCCCTTTGATCCCCGCTGAAGGAGACCCTCGACATGCCGCATGACCTGCGTTCGCCCTCCGCTCCATGCTCATCTTCACCTTCACCAGCGAAGATCGGTGTGATGGTCGGCGCCATCCTTGGCTTGCTCGGCACAATGGCAGGCTTCTTCTTTGGCGTGATCCGACCAGCGATGATCAGTGGACGATGGCACGACCTGCCCACTCACTCCATCTGGTTGGGCGGAGCGATCATGGCCGCAATCATCGTTACCTGCACGGTCTACCTGGTCCGGTGGTTCCGAGGGCCACAGACACATCGCAACGCCGGCGAGGACGACTGGTGAGGCGGCGTTGTGGGTGGGTTGATCGGGCGCCACACGGTGCGACCGGCTGATGTCGCACCTGCATCTGGTACTGCAGGAGTTCCATCGCAACCGCACGCGCACCGCATTGAGCGTGGCAACGATCGCCTGCGCCTTCCTGTTGTTTGGCCTGACGGGCAGTGTCAGGGACACTTTTCTCAACGCCGGCACCAGTGCTCACGGCGCTTTGCGACTGGTTACCCAGTCCCGACACGCGGTATCCAGCCCGCTGCCGGTGGCGCTGCAGGACCGCATCGCCGCAGTGGACGGAGTGGTGGCCCATGGCCATGCCACCTGGTTTGGCGGGTTCTACCAGCAGCCCCGTCAGCCCGTTTCCGCCTATGCCATTTCCGACGGCTACCTGGACGTGTACCCCGAACTGGACGTTGATCCTTGGACGCTTGCCAGGTTCCACGCCGAACGCACCGGCATTCTGGTCGGCGAAACGGTTGCCCACCGCCACCAGTGGCGGGTTGGCCAGACCATCCCGCTCAGCTCGACGATCTTCATCACCCCCGAGGGTGGGCGCAGCTGGTCTTTCGTCATCGCTGGCATCCTGCGCTCGCGTGATCCGGCCGCCGCCAGATTCCATGCCAATACGGTGCTGTTCCACTGGGACTACCTGGCATCGACGTCGCCCTATGTCCAGGGTCGCGTCGGCTGGTACGCCAGTCGACTTGCCAACATCACGCTGTCCGATGCGGTCGCTGGCAGGATCGACGCGTTGTCGGCCAACTCCGCTGATGAAACCCGCTCGCTTTCGGAACAGGCCGCCTTCGCGGCGCAGGTCAGGGAACTGGGGGACATTGACTGGATCACCCGCAGCATCATGGGAGCCGTACTGTTCAGCCTGCTGCTGACCACCGCCAGCACTCTGAGCCAGTCGTTGCACGAACGCCGTTCAGAGCTGGCGATGTACCAGGCGCTGGGATTTCCCCTATGGCGGCTGGCGGCGATGCTCGTCGCCGAGAGCGCCGCGTTGTACCTGCTCGGCTGCATACTGGGCCTGCTCGCCGCCGCGATCTGCATTGCACTGTCACCGATCCTGCTAGGCCAACTCGCCGGTCTTCGCAGCGCCAGCGCCCACGACTGGAGCATCGCGCTGGGATTGGCGACCGGGCTCGGTGCCATGGTCGGGGCGGGCGCTGCGTTGCGCCATCTGCGCAGGGATGTGTCCGCTACTCTCGCCGGACGCTGACACACCGCTTGTCCTGCCACGCCGGCAGGACAAGCAGAGAGGGCATCAATGCCCGCCGGCCGACGCCGCACCCGCGCCTGCACCGAACGGCGGCTTGGCCAGCCACAGGAACGCAATGATCGCCAGGAAAATCCAGCCCAGCAGGAAGAAGATGTCGTTGAAGCCCATCTGCGACGCCTGGTGGTTGATCATGTTGTTCAAGGCCGCCGCCCCCTGCTGCAGGTTGCCCTGCCCCATCGCCGCCACCTGGTCCTCCATCCCCGGCTGATAGGCCGAAATGTGCTCGGTCAGGTCCGCGTGGTGCACCTGCGTCCGGCGCGCCCACAGCCACGTCGTCAGCGACGCTGCGAAACTGCCGCCCAACGTACGCAGGAACGTCGCCAACCCCGACCCCGCCGCGATCTCCCGACCGTCCAGGTCCGACAGCAGAATCTGCAGCACCGGCATGAAGAACAGGGCCACGCCAATACCCATGATCAATTGCACCCCTGCCACGTGGGCATAGTCCACCTGCAGGTTGAAGTCCGAACGCATGAAACTGGTGAAGGACAGGAACACGAACGCGAACGAGGCGATCATGCGCATGTCGAACCGCGAGGCATATTTGCCCACGAACGGCGTCATGATCACCGGCAGGATCCCGATCGGTGCCGTCGCCAGCCCGGCCCAGATCGCCGTGTAGCCCATGTCACGCTGCAGCCACTGCGGAATCAGCAACGACACGCTGAAGAATGCTGCGTAGGCCACCACCATCGCCAACGTACCGGCGCGGAAATTTCGGTGCCGGAACAGCTTCAGGTCCACGATCGGATCCTTGTCGGTCAGCTCCCAGATCAGGAACACCGCCAGCGCCACCACCGCCACGCAGGCCAGCACCACGATCTTGGTCGACGCGAACCAGTCCTCGTCATTGCCCAGGTCGAGCACCAGCTGCAACGCGCCCACGCCGATCACCAGCGTGATCAGGCCGACGTAGTCCATCTTCGGCTTTTCCACCTGCTCCGGGCGCCCCTTCAACTGGCTGCCCACCACCAGCGCGGCAAAGATGCCCAACGGCACGTTGATCAGGAAGATCCATTCCCAGCTGTAGTTGTCGGTGATCCAGCCGCCCAGGATCGGACCGCAGATCGGTGCCACCACCGTGATCATCGCCAGCAGCGCCAGCGCCTGCCCGCGTTTCTCGCGCGGGTAGATCGAGACCAGCAGCGACTGCGTGATCGGGTACATCGGGCCGGCCACGAAGCCCTGCAGTGCGCGCGAGAGCACCAGCATGCCCATGCTCTGGGCCAGCCCGCACAGCAGCGAGGTGATCACGAAGGCCAGCGTGGCCCACACGAACAGCTTGCGTTCGCCGAAGCGGCGACTGAGCCAACCGGTCAGCGGCAGCGCGATCGCGGTGCTGACCGCGAACGAGGTGATCACCCACGTCGCCTGCTGCGAACTGGCGCCGAGGTTACCGGCGATGGTCGGCAGCGACACGTTGGCGATGGTGGTATCGAGCACCTGCATGAACGAGGCCATCGCCAGGCCCACGGTGCACAGGGCCACACTCGGTGGCAGGAAGCCGGCGGCCGCACCCGGCGCCGCCGGTGCGCCCGGGTTTCCGGGCGCGGCTGGAGCTTGCGCGGACATGGTGACCTCAGCTCGCCTTGGCCTGCTGCGGCAGGTTGCTCTGGATGATCTGGTGGATCACCTCGTCGGCGCTGTGCAGCTGCTTGGCGTAGACGTCGGTATCAAACACCTGGCCCTTGGCCATGTCGGTCGGCAGCACGGTGCCCTTCTGGTCGCGCAGGCTCACCTCGGCCTTGATCGACAGACCGATGCGCAGCGGGTGTTCGGCCAGCTGCTTGGGATCGATGGCGATGCGCACCGGCACGCGCTGCACGATCTTGATCCAGTTGCCGCTGGCGTTCTGCGCCGGCAGCAGCGAGAACGCCGAACCGGTGCCCAGGCCCAGGCTGTCGATGCGGCCCTTGTAGGTCACATCACCGCCGTACAGGTCCGAGCGCAGCTCCACTTCCTGGCCCAGGCGCATGTGCCGCAGCTGGGTCTCCTTGAAGTTGGCTTCCACCCACATCTGTTCGGTCGGCACCACCGCCATCAGGGCGTTGCCCGGCTGCACGCGCTGGCCCACCTGCACCGAACGACGGGCAACGAACCCGGCGACCGGCGCGACGATCCCGGCACGGGCGTTGTTGAGGTAGGCCTGGCGCAGCTGCGCGGCGGCCGCCTGCACGTCCGGCTGGGTGGCGATCACGGTGTCATCGACCAGCGCATTGCTGCGCTCGAAGGTTTCGCGCGAACCGGCCACGGCTGCTTCGGCGGCCGCCAGCTCGTCGCGGGCGTGGGCCAGTTCCTCGTTGGAGATGGCGCCGGTGGCCGCCAGGCCCCTGCGCCGCGCGAAGTCCTCGCGGACGCGCTTGAGGGTGACCTGGCGGGCGTTGAGCTCGGCCTGGGCGCCTTCCACGCTGCGGTACAGGCCACGGGTCTGGCGCACGGTCTTGGCCAGGTTGGCTTCGGCCTGCTGCAACGCCACTTCGGTGTCGGCCGGGTCCAGCTGCACCAGCAGCTGGCCACGCGCCACGCGCATGCCGTCATCGGCGTTGATCGCCACCACGGTACCGGCCACCAACGGGGTGATCTGGACCTGGTTGCCCTGCACGTAGGCATCGTCGGTTTCTTCGAACCAGCGGCCGAACATGAAGTACCACAGCGCCAGCGCGGCCAGCAGCAGCACCACGATGACCAACAGGCCGCGCAGCAGCTTGCCGCGACGGGACGGGGCTGCCGGGGCGGCAGCGGGAGCGGATGTCTGGCTCATGGGATGTGTCTCAGGAATGCGTGGAATCAGGGGAGGTGGCGAGCGTGGCGGTGTCGGCGGACGGGGTGAACCCACCGCCCAGCGACTGGCTCAGCCGCACCGAAACGAGGATCTGCCGGGACTGCAGCTCGGCCAGCCGCTGCTGGGACACCAGCAACTGCTCTTCGACCACCAGCACCTCCAGGTAACTGCCGATGCCGGCGCGATAGCGCTGCTCGGCCAGGTCGTGCGCGGCGCGGGCGGTGTCCACCGCCTGCTGCTGCGCGGCCGCCTGGCTGGCCAGCGAGCGCACCGCGTTGACCTGGTCGGCCACGTCGCGCAGGGCATTGACCACCGACTGGTTGTAGTCGGCCACGGCCAGGTCGTACTGCGCGTCGGTCTTGTCCAGGTTGGCGCGCAGACGGCCCCCGTCGAAGATCGGCAGGCTCAGCGCCGGGCCGAGGAAGGCGAAGGTGGAGCCACTCTTGAGCAGCTGGTCCACTTCGCTGGACACCACCCCGCCCAGCGCGGTCAGATTGAGGCTGGGATAGAACTGCGCCTTGGCCGCGTGGATCTGGCGGTTGGCCGCCTCCACCCGCCAGCGCGCAGCGACGATGTCCGGGCGGCGCCCGAGCAGCGCGCTGGGCAGCACGCCGGGCAACTGCAGGGCCAGCGGGTTGAGTACCTGCGGGCGCTGGATCTGCAGGCCACGATCCGGGCCCTGCCCGACCAGCGCGGCCAGCGCGGTGCGGGCCTCGTCGATCTGCTGCTGGGCCGCCTGTTGCTGCTGCTGGGCGGCGGGGATGCGCGCCTCGGCCTGGCGGGTCTGCAGGTCGCTGTCGATGCCCGCGCGGCGGCGCTGGACGGTCAGGTCCAGGGTCTTCTGCGAGCGCGCCAGCTCTTCAGTGGCCACATCGTGCAGCGTGTACGCATAGCCCAACTGCGCGTATGCCTCGGCGATGGCCGCCGAAAGGTTCAGGCGTGCGGCCTGCGCGTCCACTTCGGCAGCGTGGCCACTGTCCACGGCCGCTTCCCAGGCGGCACGCTTGCCGCCCCACAGGTCGATGCCGTAACTGGCGCTGAGGTAGGCCTGGCCGCTGCCGGCATAGCTGCCGCCCAGCTCATCGCCCACCATCGATTCGGGCAGGCGCACGCCGGTGTAGCCGCCAGAGGCGGACACGCTGGGCAGCCGCTCGGCATGGGCGGTACCGATCTGCGCGCGGGCCTGGCGCAGGCGCGCATCGGCCGCATCCAGGCTCGGGTTGCGCTGCAGGCCTTCGGCGATCAGGGCATCGAGCTGGGGGTCGCCCAGCGCGCGCCACCAGTCGGTGGCCGGCCAGCCGGGCTGGCTCAGACCATCGGCGGCCAGGGTGCGCTGGGTCTGCAGGCTGTCGGCGTCCAGCAGCGTGGCCTGCGGTTGCAGGCCGCGGCTGCTGGCACAGGCGGCCAGCGCCAGCGCGAGCACCGACACCAGCACCGGGCGCAGCGGGCGCAGCGAAGAAGTGCGATCAGGGGAGGAGGTCATGGCGTAATCAGCGAGTCACGTACACGGGTCATGAGGGAAAGCAGCTGCGCGCGTTCGTCCGGGGACAGATCGCGCATGGCGTCGTCGATGGTCTGGTCGCCGCGCTGCTTCAGCCGGGCCCACAACTGGCGGCCTTCATCGGTCAGGACGATCTGCAACGCCCGCCGGTCCTGGGCATGCGGCTCGCGCCGCACGCAGCCCATCGCTTCCAGCTTGTCCAGCAGGCGGGTCACCGCGCTGGGCACCTGGTCCAGGGCCTGGGCCAACTCGTTGGCGGTGCACGGGGCCTTGACCGAGAGCACCTTCAAACCGAGGTAGTGGGTGAAACCAATGCCGAGGTTTTCTTCGGCCATCGACGTGTCGAGCTGACGGACCAGGCCGTCGCGCACCTGGCGCAACAGCAGCCCGAAGCTGGGAGGAGTGGTTTCAGGACAGATCATCATGGGGGCGCACTTTACTTCCAGAAAATATATTTCTCAATGGAAATATTAAATCTGGAACCAAATGCTGTGTTGCAACAACCAGAACAATGCGGGTGGCCACCTTAAGGGCCGGTTCGGCTGGCCCGGTATTACAATCTGGACAATGAATAACGTTTTCAGGCCAGAGGACGCCCATGCCCTCCCCCCTGCCCAGGTCCGCCATGACGTGCTGGACTGGATGGAACGCGATGACGGCCTGGCCGTCCTCGGCTTCCAGATCGAGAGCGCGCGCGGGCTGGACCGGGAAATCGACTGGCACCAGCACCGCCGGGCCCAGCTGATCAGCGTCGAGGCCGGCCTGCTCAACATCCGCACCCGCCACGGCAACTGGTCGCTGCCACCCGGCTGCGCCGGCTGGATGCCGCCCGGCGAGCCGCACACGGTGGGCATATCCGGCCCGCTGCGCGGTTGGGGCCTGATCGTCAGCGCGCAGGCCGCCCACGACCTGCCCGACCAGCCCTGCGTGGTGGCCATCTCCGACCTGCTCCAGGCCCTGGCGGTGCGGGTCACCCGCTGGGTCCCCGGCGCGGCCGCCGACCTGCGCCAGCAGCACATGATCGAGGTGCTGCTGGATGAAATCCGCAATGCCCCACGCCAGCGCATGCACCTGCCGATGCCGCAGGACCGGCGGCTGCTGCGGATCGCCTCGCAATTGATCGCCGACCCGGCCGACGGCCGCAGCCTGGAGCAGTGGGCGCACTGGGCCGGACTGTCCCCGCGCACGCTGACCCGCCACTTCCGCGACGAAACCACGCTCAGCTTCGCCCAATGGCGCCAGCAGGCCCGCCTGGCCGAGGGTCTGCGCCGGCTGTCGGACGGCCGCAGCGTGTCCGATATCGCCCATGAACTGGGTTTCAGCAGCCCCAGCGCCTTCGTCACGGTGTTCCGCCGCCACTTCGGCTGCCCGCCCGGACGCTACCTGGCGCGCAACGGCCAGCCCCTGAATCCAACACGCGGCTTGGCATCCCCGGCCGCATCCGGATAATCGACCGCCTGCGAGGGCGACAGCCGTCGCCGTCCCTTGCCACAGGTAACAATCCCGCATGACCGATCTTGCCCGCCCCGCCTTCCACGGCTTTGAACAGCTGCCCCTGCGCGAGTACGCCGAACGGGCGTACCTGGACTACTCGATGTACGTGGTGCTCGATCGCGCACTGCCGTTCATCGGCGACGGCCTGAAGCCGGTGCAGCGCCGCATCATCTATTCGATGAGCGAGCTGGGCCTCAATGCCGCCTCCAAGCCGAAGAAGTCCGCGCGCACCGTGGGTGATGTCATCGGCAAGTACCACCCGCACGGCGACAGCGCCTGCTATGAAGCGCTGGTGCTGATGGCCCAGCCATTCTCCTACCGCTACCCGCTGATCGAAGGCCAGGGCAACTTCGGTTCCACCGACGATCCCAAGTCGTTCGCGGCGATGCGTTACACCGAGTCCAAGCTGACCCCGATCGCCGAAGTGCTGCTGGGCGAAATCAACCAGGGCACCACCGACTGGACCCCGAACTTCGACGGCACCCTGGAAGAGCCGACCTGGATGCCGGCGCGCCTGCCGCACCTGCTGCTCAACGGCACCACCGGCATCGCCGTGGGCATGGCCACCGACGTGCCGCCGCACAATCTCAACGAGATCGTCAGCGCGCTGCTGCACCTGCTGGATGATCCCGACGCCAGCGTGGCCGACCTGTGCGAACACGTGAAGGGCCCGGACTACCCGAGCGCGGCGGAGATCATCACCGCGCCGGCCGACCTGCGCACCATGTACGAAACCGGCTACGGCAGCGTGCGTGCGCGCTCGACGTTCTTCAAGGACGGCAGCAACATCGTCATCAACGCGCTGCCGTTCCAGGTCTCCCCGTCGAAGGTGATCGAGCAGATCGCCGCGCAGATGCGCGCCAAGAAGCTGCCGTGGCTGGAAGACATCCGCGACGAATCCGACCATGCCAATCCGGTGCGGGTGGTGCTGGTGCCGCGCTCCAACCGCGTGGATGCCGAGCAGCTGATGGGCCACCTGTTCGCCACCACCGACCTGGAGCGCAGTTACCGGGTCAACCTCAACGTGATCGGGCTGGACGGGCGTCCGCAGGTGAAGAACCTGAAGATGCTGCTGAGCGAGTGGCTGCAGTTCCGCGGCACCACCGTCACCCGCCGCCTCAACCACCGCCTGCAGAAGGTGGAGCGTCGCCTGCACCTGTTGGAAGGCCTGCTGGTGGCCTTCCTCAACCTGGATGAAGTGATCCACATCATCCGCACCGAGGACGAGCCCAAGGCCGCCCTGATCGCGCGCTTCGCGCTGAGCGAAGAACAGGCCGAGTACATCCTGGAGACCAAGCTCAAGCAGCTGGCCCGCCTGGAAGAGATGAAGATCCGCGGCGAGCAGGACGAACTGGCCAAGGAGCGCGACAAGATCCTGGCGATCCTGGACAGCAAGGCCAAGCTGAAGAAGCTGATCCGCGACGAGCTTACCGCCGATGCGAAGAAGTTCGGTGACGCGCGCCGTTCGCCGCTGGTGCAGCGTGGCGCTGCCCAGGCCATCGACGAAACCGAGCTGGTGCCGAGTGAACCGATGACGGTGGTGCTGTCGGAGAAGGGCTGGATCCGCGCGGCCAAGGGCCACGACATGGACCCGTCCACCCTGTCCTACCGCGATGGCGATGCGCTGCTGGGCGCGGTACGTGCGCGCAGCACGCAGCAGGTGGCGTTCCTGGACAGCGAGGGCCGTGCCTATTCCACGCTGATCCACACCCTGCCCTCGGCGCGAGGCAATGGCGAACCGCTCACCGGCCGCTTCTCGCCGGCGCCGGGCAGCCAGTTCCTGACCCTGGCCAGCGGCGAGAACAACACCCGCTTCGTGCTGGCCTCCACGCACGGCTACGGCTTTGTGACCCGCTTCGAGAACCTGACCGGGCGCAACAAGGCCGGCAAGGCGATGCTCAACCTGACCTCCGGCTCGAAGGTGCTGGCCCCGGCGGTGGTGGCCAACCCGGAGACCGACCGCATCGTGGCGGTGACCAGCTCGGGCAACCTGCTGGCGATCGCCGCCAGCGACCTGCCGGAACTGGACAAGGGCAAGGGCAACAAGATCATCGATATCCCCAAGGCCAAGCTCGCCACCGAGCGCGTGGTCGCGGTGGTCTCGGTCGGGCCGGGCAACACCCTGCTGGTGCGCAGCGGCACGCGCACCATGAACCTGTCGTTCAAGGACCTGGAAACCTACCTGGGCACGCGCGCCACGCGGGGCCATCTGCTGCCGCGTGGCTGGCAGAAGGTCGAAGGCCTGGCGGTGGAATGACCGCACGGCGCCAACGCGGATGAAACAGACGGCCGGGGAAACCCGGCCGTCTGCGTTCCCGCACGGCGCGCGCATTGCGGGCGAACGTGTCCGGGAAACAAAAAAGCCAGGAATCCCCGGCTTTTTTGTTCGTCGGCTGGCGGGCAGATGCTGGCGGGCGGACGAGGGCTTGTTGCAGCGTGCTGGCGAACGCTGGCTGGCGAGCAGAACCCGATGAGGCGGCGGTGGAGCGTCACACATCCAGGACACTGTCTGGAGAAACCGCCCCCTTGGCGTCCAAGGGGGCGCGCCGACAGGCGCGGGGAGGTGGAAGGTGATACGCCGGGGTCCGCGATGTGCGCAGCACATCGTGGGGCTGATGGGCGTACGCGCGTCAGTGCGCGGCCGTGCCCTTGGCGTCCATCTTGCTGGTCTGGTACAGCGCCAGCCCGATCCGCTTGATCAGGCCCAGCTGCTGCTCCAGCCACCAGGCGTGGTCTTCCTCGGTGTCCTTCAACTGCACCAGCAGCATGTCCCGGCTCACGTAGTCCTGGTGCTGTTCGCACAGCTTCATGCCGGCGGCCAGGTTGTCGCGCACGCTGTACTCGGTGTCCAGGTCCTTCTGCAGCATGTCTTCCACGGTCACGCCCGGCTCGAACGGGTGCGGGCGCATGTCCGGGTTGCCACCAAGGAACAGGATCCGGCGCAGCAGTGCATCGGCGTGCTGGGTCTCTTCTTCCATCTCGTGGTTGAGGCGCTCGTACAGCGCCATCAGGCCCTGGTCCTCGTAGCGGCGCGAATGGATGAAGTACTGGTCGCGCGCGGCCAGTTCGCCGCGCAGCAGTTCCTTCAGGCAGGCGATGACGTCCGGGTTGCCTTTCATGTGGGGGTGCTCCTGATGAATCAATGCGCGCATGGTGCCCTATCTGGAAATCCGGTGATCTAATCGGAATCAGTTGCAGTTGCACTCCGCCGGACATCCACGCCGCATTCACGCGGGTACCGGCTGCTCCTACAATCGGGGCACACATGGAAGGAGATGTGCGGGATGCGGCGTTGGCTCAAGCGGCTGGTGTGGGGAACCCTGGTACTCATCGCGGCCCTGCTGGCCGCCGCCTGGCTGCTGCTGCGCGGCAGCCTGCCGCCGCTGGACGGCGAGCACACCGTGCCGGGCCTGGAGGCCCCGGTCCAGGTCAGCCGCGACGCGCTCGGCGTGGTCACCATCGAGGCCGCCAGCCAGGCCGATGCGATGCGCGCCCTCGGCCTGGTGCACGCCCAGGAGCGCTACTTCGAGATGGACCTGATGCGGCGCACCGCCGCCGGCGAACTGGCCGAACTGTTCGGCCCGGCCGCGCTTCCGCTCGACCAGCGCATGCGTGTCCACCGCCTGCGCGCGCGCACCCACGTTCACCTGGTCCAGGCTGCCGGCGCCCGGCCGCCGCTGCTGGATGCCTACGTGGCCGGGGTCAACCAGGGCCTGTCGTCACTGCAGGTGCGCCCGTGGGCCTACCTGCTGCTGCGCCAGCCGCCGGCCCGCTGGACTGCCGAGGACAGTCTGCTGACCGGGCTGGCGATGTACGCCGACCTGCAGGACCCGGCCAACCAGACCGAACTGGCCATGGCGCGCATCCGCAGCGTGGTGCCGCCGGCGTTGTACGCCCTGCTCAGCCACGACGGCAGTGAATGGGATGCCCCGCTGTTTGGTCCACCGCGCGGCAACGCGGTGCTCCCCGGCGCGGAGGCGCTGGACCTGCGCCGCCAGCCGGCACCGTCGCCCGCGCGATCTGCCGGGCCCGCGGAAGCGGAGGTAAAGGGCAGCAACAACTTCGCCGTGGCCGGCGCGTTGACCGCCGATGGCCGGGCCATCCTGGCCGATGACATGCACCTGGGCCTGCGTGCACCCAACCTGTGGTTCCGGGTGCGCTTGCGCTATCCCGATCGGCAGGCACCCGGCGGCACGGTCGATGTGAGCGGATTCTCGCTGCCGGGCCTGCCGGCCGTCGTGGTCGGCAGCAACGGCCAGGTGGCGTGGGGCTTCACCAACAGCTACATCGACAATGCCGACTTCGTCCATGTTCCCGCGCATGCGCCGGGAACGGCGCACGGCATCGTCAGCCACGACGAACGCATCGTCGTGGCCGGCCAGCCCGACAGCATGCTGCGCGTGCGCGAAACCGCCTGGGGACCGATCCTGCACGAGCGTCCCGATGGC
The DNA here is from genome assembly GCA_002435595.1 of Stenotrophomonas maltophilia. Classification (GTDB taxonomy): domain Bacteria; phylum Pseudomonadota; class Gammaproteobacteria; order Xanthomonadales; family Xanthomonadaceae; genus Stenotrophomonas; species Stenotrophomonas maltophilia_AC. The sequence continues at coordinate 866 of DJBL01000088.1, read as the reverse complement.
AGCGGCGAGGCGCTGCGCTGGACCGCGCAGCTGCCCGGCGCGATCGGGCTGGACTTGGCCGACATGGCGCGTGCGGCCGACCTCGACGACGCGCTGCGCATTGCCGACCACGCCGGCATCCCCGCCCAGAATCTGTTGCTTGCCGACCGCCACGGGCGCATCGCCTGGCGGCTGATCGGCGCACGCCCGGACCGCGCCGCCGCGTGTCCCCCGGCCGGTGGTGCGGCCGCGGTACCGGCGCAGTGCGCACCGTGGCCGATCCGCAGCGATGCCTCGCCGGCGTTGCTGGACCCGGCCAACCACCGTCTGTGGACGGCCAACGGGCGCGTGCTCGACGGCCCGGCACTGGCCGTGGCCGGCAACGGCGGCTACGACCTGGGCGCCCGCGGCAGGCAGATCCGCGACGGCCTGCTGGCCCGCGAACGTTTCGATGAAAAAGACCTGCTGGCCATCCAGCTCGACGACCGCGCCTTGTTCCTGCAGCGCTGGTGGGTGCTGTTGCGGCAGGTGCTCGAACACAGCGACGACCCGGGACTGAAGCGGCTGGAAGCGGCCAGCCGCCACTGGGAAGGCCGCGCTTCGGCCGATGCGGTGAGCTACCGGCTGGCCCGTGGGTTCCGCGGCATGGTGCTGGAGCGGGTGTCGGCCGGCCTGCTGGCGCCGGCCCGGCAACGCCTGGGCGACCAGTACCTGGAACCGCGCCTGGCGCAGTTCGAGGGCGTGCTGTGGCCGTTGGTCAGCCAGCGCCCCGCGCACCTGCTGCCGCCGCCCTACGCCAGTTGGGATGCATTGCTGGCCGATGCCGCCCGGGGCCTGGACGCCGACCTGGCCGCGCAGGGCCCGGCGCTGGCCGAACGCAGTTGGGG
>DJBL01000087.1 GCA_002435595.1 Stenotrophomonas maltophilia | reverse complement strand
CCGGTGGTTGCCCGGCTCCGCCTCGGTGGCGGGCCGGCGGGCCGGCGGGCGCGGTGCTGCCACCGGCTTGGGCACGTCACGCCCAGGAACCTGCACCACGCGCAGTTCCTCGGTATCCAGCTGCAGCGCGGTGAGCTTGCCGCCCCATACCGCGCCGGTATCGATGGCATGCACGCCCTGGGTGATGGTCAGCCCCAGCGCGGACCAGTGGCCGCAGACGATCTTCAGGTCGCGCTCGGCGCGGCCGGGGACTTCGAACCACGGGTACAGGCCCTGTTCCTGGGTGCCCGGGGTGCCCTTGTCCTCGATCCCGATCCGCCCGCGCGGAGTGCAGTACCGCATCCGCGTGAACAGGTTGATGATCGCGCGCGAGCGGTCATAGCCGGACAGGCCCGGCGACCAGCTCGGCTTGTCGCCGTACATGTTGCGGAACAGCTTGCGGTAGCCGCTGCCATGCAGCTGCACCTCGACTTCGCGGGCGTGCTTCTCGGCCAGCTGGGTGGTCCACTTGGGGGCCAGGCCGGCATGGATCATCATCCAGCCCAGGTCGCGGTCGATATGCAGCAGTTTCTGCAGGCGCAGCCACTCCAGCAGTTCGTCGCGGTCCTCGGCCTGCACGATGCGCAGCAGATCCGGGTTGACCTTGCGCTGCTCTTCCTCGGTGCGTGCACCCACCGCCAACAGGCTCAGGTCATGGTTGCCCAGCACCACCACGCTGCTCTCGCGCAGCGAATGGACCAGGCGCAGCGTTTCCAGCGACTGGCCACCGCGGTTGACCAGGTCGCCGCAGAACCACAGTTTGTCCACCGCCGGGTCGAAGCGGATCTTTTCCAGCAACCGCTGGGTGACGTCGTAGCAGCCCTGCAGGTCGCCGATGGCCCAGACACTCATGCGCGCGCCTCCATCAGTGCAGTGTGCGTGGAACGGTCAGCACGAACGGCGCGATCGGTGCGGCGAACTCGGTGCCATCGTCGGCCACCATGTCGTAATGCCCCTGCATCGTGCCGTGTTCGGTTTCCAGCATGACACCGGAGGTGTAACGGAAGTCTTCACCCGGGCGCAGGCGCGGCTGCTCGCCGATCACCCCGTCGCCATCCACGTGTTCGGTGCGCCCGTTGGCATCGGTGATGCGCCAGTGGCGCGCCACCAGGCGCGCGGCGATGCGGCCGCCGTTGTGGATGCGGATGGTGTAGGCGAACGCGTAGCGCCCGTCCTCCGGGGTGGACTGGTCGTCGAGGAAGCGCGGGGCGACCTCGACCGAGATCGCGTAGTGTGCAGCGTCGTTCATGCAGGCAGTTTAGAGAAAGTTGTGCAGTTTGAGGTGAGCGCGTCAATCGCTGACGCGCCCCTCTACAGGCGGTACGCCGCGTTCATGCTCAGGGCGCGGCGTCGGCGTCCACGCGCGGCACGTTGGCCAGCGCGATGAACTGGGCCACCTCCAACTGCTCGGCGCGCGCATCGCTGCGCACCCCGGCGGCCTCGAACTGCTCCGGCGTGCAGACCCCGTTCAATGCGTTGCGCAGGGTCTTGCGGCGCTGGCCGAACGCCGCGCGGACCACCTCGGCAAAGCGCTTGCGGTCCAGGATGCCGACCGTGGCCGGGTCGCGCGGGATCAGCCGCACCACCGCCGAGTCCACCTTCGGTGGCGGCCGGAACGCACCCGGCGGCACCACGAACAGCGAGGTCACCTTGCACCAGGCCTGCAGCATCACGCTGAGCCGGCCGTAGACCTTGCTGCCCGGCTCGGCGGCCATGCGGTCCACCACTTCCTTCTGCAGCATGAAGTGCATGTCGCGGATCACCGCGGCGTGCTCCATGGCATGGAACAGGATCGGCGAGGAGATGTTGTAGGGCAGGTTGCCGACCAGGCGGATCTGGCCGTCGCCGGCCAGGGCGGTGAAATCCACCTGCAGCACGTCGCGGTGCACGATGGTCAGCTCGCCCAGCGGCTCGGCCGCGGCGGTCAGCGGGGCGATCAGGTCGCGATCGAACTCGATCACGGTCAGGCGCGGGTGGCGGCGCAGCAGCGGCAGGGTGATCGCACCCTGGCCCGGGCCGATCTCGACCAGGCGGTCGTCGTCCTTGGGGTTGACCGCCAGCACGATCTTGTCGATGTAGCTGCGGTCGGCCAGGAAGTGCTGGCCCAGCTGCTTTTTGGGCGGCGCGGTGAAGCCGCCGGCGGAGGAGGAATACGAGGAAGTCATGGCGTCATCTTACGTTGCCGCGCCAGCCGGGCACACAGCCCGGTGGCAGCGAGGAGGCTGGAAGGGTCGGCGACGCCGCGGCCGGCCAGGTCCAGCGCGGTGCCGTGGTCGACCGCGACCCGCGGGTAGGGCAGGCCCAGGGTGATGTTGACCGCCTGCTCGAAGCCGCTGTACTTGAGCACCGGCAGGCCCTGGTCGTGGTACATGGCCAGCACCGCATCGAAACCGGCCAGCTTGGCCGGCAGGAAGGCGGTGTCGGCCGGCAGCGGCCCGACCAGGTCCATGCCTTCGGCGCGCAGCCGCTCCAGCAACGGGATGATCAGGTCCAGCTCCTCGCGGCCGAGGTGGCCGTCTTCGCCAGCATGCGGATTGAGGCCGAGCACGGCGATGCGGGGCACCGCGATGCCGAACTGGTGGTGCATCGCTGCGTGCACGGTGCGCAGGGTGCGCGCCAGGCCGTCGGTGGTGATCGCATCGGCCACCGCGCGCAGCGGCAGGTGGGTGGTGGCCAGGGCCACGCGCACGATCTCGTTGGCCAGCATCATCACCACCTCGACGCCGGCCTGGTCGGCCAGCAGTTCGGTGGTGCCGCTGTAGGCGATGCCGCCCTGGTTGATCACCGCCTTGTGCACCGGGCCGGTGACCACCCCGTGCAGCGAGCCGTCCAGGCAGGCCTGGCCGGCCTGCAGCAAGGCACCGATCACCGCGCCGGCATTGGCCGGGTCGGTGTGGCCGAAACGGGCGGGGTGGGCGTTGCGCACCGCGCGCAGCGGCAGATCGCCCGGCTGGCGGGCGATGGCGTCTTCAGGCAGGAGCTGCAGCGGCAGCGACAGCGCCGCGGCAGCGGCGTGCAGGGTATCGGGGTCGGCGAAGGCGAGCAGCCGGCAATCCGGGCGCGGCTGCTGGACCAGGCGGACGCAGAGTTCAGGGCCGATCCCGGCGGGCTCGCCCGGTACCAGAGCGAGCTGCGGGATCATCGGCCAGACCTCAGGACTGCGGCGGCGGCGGGGTGGTGCTGGTGCCGTCGGCGTTGTCGGCGCCGGTACGCAGGTTCACGTAGGCTTCGCCACGCAGTTCCTGCAGGAAGCGGTTGTACTCTTCTTCCAGCTTGCGACGGCCGATGGTTTCGCGGATCTGCGCGCGCTGGTTGTCGGTGGTGGCATCGGTCTGGCGCGTGGCAACGCGCTGCACGATGTGCCAGCCGGCATCGGTGCGGAACGGCTGGCTGACGCCGCCGTCGGCCACGCCGCTGACCTGCTTGCCGAAGTCCGGACCGAACGCGTCGACCGGGAACCAGCCCAGATCACCGCCCTGGCCCTTGCTGTTGGTGTCCTCGGACGACTCCTTGGCCACCTCCTGGAAGTCGGCGCCGCCTGCGATGCGCGCGCGCAGGGTGTCGATCTTGGCCTTGGCGGCCGCGTTGTCCTGCTGGTCGGTGACGCGCACCAGGATGTGCCGGCCGTGGTATTCGGTGATGCTCTGGCCACTGGCGGCGGCGCTGGCATCGCGCACTTCCACCAGCTTGAGCAGCTGGAAGCCGCTCGGGCCGCGGATCGGTCCGACCACGTCGCCGGCCTTCATCTGGGCCATCATCTGCGCGAACGCATTGGGGATTTCATCCAGCGAGCGCCAGCCCAGGTCGCCGCCTTCCAGCGCGTTGGGGCTGTCGGAATAGCGCACCGCGGCGGCGTTGAAGTCCAGCTCGCCCTTGTCCAGCAGTGCCTTGACGCCATCGGCCTTCTTCTGGCCGGTGCTGATCTGGTCGGCAGTGGCGCCTTCGGGCAGGGCGATCAGGATGTGCGCCAGGTGGTACTGGGTCCCCACGGTGGCCTGCTGCTTCAGCGCGGCATCCACTTCGCCCTCGCTGACGCTGATCCGGCTCTGCGCAAAGCTCTGGCGCAGGCGCTGCACGGTGATTTCATCCCGCACCGAGGCGCGGAAGTCGTTGAAATCGATGCCGTCGTGGGCCAGGCGCTGGCGCAGGGCGTCCAGGGTGGAGCCATTCTGCTGGGCGATCGCGTTCAGGGCCTGGTTGAGCTCCTGGTCGCCGACCTTGATGCCGCTGCTTTCGGCGCGGGCCACCTGCAGCTTGACCAGGACCAGGCGCTCGAGCACCTGGCGGCTGAGCACTTCATCCGGCGGCAGCTGGTTTTCGCGGCCGACGTACTGCGCCTTGATGTTCTGGATCGCACGGTCCAGTTCGCTCTGCAGCACCACGTCTTCATCGACGATGGCGGCAATGCGATCCAGCGGCTGGCTCTGCTGGGCCAGCACCTGCAGCGGTGCGGAGACGGTGGAGACCGCCAGCAGGGAAGCGAGTAGAACGGGAAGGGTCTTGGTCATGGGATCAGGTTCGGATCGTAGTCGTCGCGGTCAGCCCCGGTGTTGCTGGGCGGCACGAGATAGAGGTCGTCTCGGTAGTACCCGAGAATAGCACGGCGCAAGGTACGGTCCGTGTCCTGGCCGATGGAGCTCAGGCCCTTGAGCACGAACTCGATCTGGAAGGAGTTGTTCAGCTCGCCTTCGCGGTTGCGCACGTAGCGGCGGGCCAGGGCGCGAACGGCCAGGCAGCAGCTGTCCCACTGCACGCCACCGATGATTTCCAGCGGCTTGCGGTCTTCGATGGAGTAGTAATACCGCCCCACCAGGCTCCAGCGCGGGCTGACCGGGTACAGGAAGGACAGGTCGGCCTGCTTGAGCAGGTTGGTGCCATCGGGGTTGAGGCGGTGGCGGTAGGTGAGGTTGACGATGCCGTCGTTGGACATCAGGTAGCGCGCGCGCACGCTGGCCAGGTCCTCGCGCTTGTACTTGGGATCCCACTGGTAGGTGGCGCCCAGGTTCCAGCGGTCGTTGATGGCGTAATTGGCATCGGCGATCCAGGCCGACTTGCCCTGTTCCACCGGCGACTGCGCGTTGTTGATGGTTACCCGCGAGTCGTCGAAGTACAGGATCTGGCCGATGCTGCCCGAGAAGCGCTCCTTGCCGGTGGTCTGGTCGATGAAGCGGGTGCTCAGCGCCATGGTCAGCTGGTTGGCATCGTTCTGGCGGTCGGCGCCGGTGTAGCGCGAGTCGCGGAACAGCTGGCCCCAGCTGAAGGTGAAGTCGCGGGTATCGAAGATCGGCAGGTCGCTCTGGTCACGGTAGGGCGTGCGCAGGTAGAACAGGCGCGGCTCCAGGGTGTGCAGGAACGACTTGCCGCCGATGGTGGTCTCGCGGTCGAAGAACATGCCCGCGTCCAGGCTGGCGATCGGCAGGCTGCGGCTAGGCGAGGTGTTGCCGCGCAGCTGCTCAGGCGTGGGATTGGTGATCCCGGCCGCGCTCAGGTTCTGCAGGCGGATCTGGTCGGCCAGGCCCTGGTCCAGGTCGTAACCGGTATAGCGGTAGGCCAGGGTGGGGGTGACGTACCAGGCCGCGCCGGTGATCGGCAGCGACACATACGGTTTGATGTCCAGGCGCGAGCCGCCGAACATCTCGGTCTCGGTCCCATCGCGCACGTACTCGCCGGCGGCGTCGATGATCTTGCCGTGCACGTCCTTGTGGGTGAAGCGTACTGCCTCGGCGTACACGCCCGTTTCCAGCCACGGCAGCAGCGGCTTGTCCCAGGTGAAGAACGCACGCGGCTGGCGCGCGTAGGGCAGCGCGCTCTCGGTCAGGGTGTAATCGGTGAGCTGCCAGTAGTCGGCCATCAGGCCGGCGGTCCAGTTCTCCCCGGTGCCGTAGATGCCGATCTGGCTCTGCAGGTTGGACGCGGACACGCCCAGCAGGCGGTTGGAGAAGTCCTCGGTGTAGCGCTCGTCGCTGACCCAGGCCAGGTTGGCGCGGGCCTGCCAGTTGTCGTTGATGTTGTGGTACCCGCCGTACTCGACCCGGCCGCGGTCACGGTCGCGCAGCTTGTCGTTGGGCATGTAGGCGGTCTTGAGCTCGCCGCGGCCACCGTCGTACAGATAGCGGAACTCGTTGTCGAGCATGATCCCGCGCTTGCTCATGTAGCGCGGGGTCAAGGTGTCGTCGTAGTTCGGCGCCAGGTTGAAGTAGATCGGCTGGGCATAATCGAAGCCGTTGCGCCCGGACAGCCCCAGCTGCGGATACAGCAGGCCGGTCTGGCGGCGGTCGTCGATCGGGAACTTGAAGTACGGGGCCCACAGGATCGGCACCTTGCCGATCCGCAGCACTGCGTTGCGGGCCGTGCCGAAGCCTTCGTCGTTGTCCACTTCGATCTGCGGCGCCGACAGCTTCCACACCGGCTGGGACGGGTCGCAGGTGGTGTAGGTGGAGCGGTGCATCTGCCCCACCGCGCCCTGCAGGTCCACCGACTCGGCATCGCCGTTGCCGCGCCGCGAGACCAGCTGGTACTGGATATCGCTGATCTTGTGGGTGTCCGCTTCCTGGTTGCCTTCGGCACGCTTGGCCACCATCCGGATCGAGGAGTCCTGGTAACGGACGTTGCCCTCGGCGATGTAGTTGCCGCTTTCGGTGTCAAAGCTCAGGTGATCGGTGCCCAGGAACTGGTCGCCGCGCTTGAGCGCAACGTTGCCCTGGTACTGCGGCACCGTGGTGGTGCCAAACAGCTGGTCCCCCTCGATGTCGGTGTCCTGCTGGTCGCGGGTGGCCGCGGCAGCCTTGTCGGCTTTGGGCGCATCGTCGAACACCGGGAGGACATCGGTGGCTGGGCACAGGCCCCAGTTCACCGGTTTGTCGTCGGCCAGGGCCGGCAGGCAGATGGCGATGCTCAGGGGGAGAGGCAGCAGGCGGAGGGCTCGGCGCACGCGGTAGTCGGATTCGGGCGAAAACGGATCGTAGCTTGCCCCATCCCTTGCATAGGGGCAATGAAGGCCTTGCCCGGGCAAAGGTTCAGGTTCATGCGCGGCCCCGGACCGCGCAGCCCTCAGCGCAGCTGGCCGACGTGGGCCACCGCGCATTCGGCCAGTGCCTGCAGGTCGTATCCGCCCTCCAGCATCGACACCACCCGGCCGCCGCCATGCCGACGCGCCAGCGTGCGCAGCTCGGCGGTGATCCAGGCGAAGTCCTCGGTCTCCAGCATCAGGTCGGCCTGCGGATCGCGCAGATGGGCGTCGAAGCCGGCCGAGATCAGCAGCAGTTGCGGGCGGAAATCGTCGATCGCCGGCAACATCTCGTCGGCCCAGGTGTTGCGGAAGCGGAAGCCGCCGCTGCCCGGTGGCAGCAGGATGTTCATCAGGTTGCCCGCGCCACGGTCGCGGCGCAGGCCCGAGTTGGGGAACAGCCCGGCCTGGTGGGTGCTGTAGTAGGCCACGCCGGGGTCGGCGATGAAGATGTCCTGGGTGCCGTTGCCGTGGTGCACGTCGAAATCGACGATGGCGATGCGCTCCAGGCCATAGCGGTCGCGCGCATAGGCGGCGGCCACGGCGATGTTGTTGAACAGGCAGAAGCCCATCGCGGTGCTGGCGGTGGCGTGGTGACCGGGCGGGCGCACCGCGCAGAAGGCGACCGGGTCTTCGCCGAGCATCACCGCATCCACCGCGGCCACACCGGCGCCGGCCGCATGCAGGGCGGCGCTGGCCGAGCCGGGCGAGGTCATGGTGTCCATGTCGATCAGGCGCAGCGGCTCGGTCTGCGGCTTGAGCACCAGGTCGATCAGTTCGCTGTCGTGGACCCGGGCCAGCTCGCCCAGCTTGGCCGCCGGTGCCTGGCGCCAGTCCAGCGCGTCGGGGAAGGCCGCGTGCAGGGCGTCGAGCACCACCTGCAGGCGCTGCGGGGATTCGGGATGGCCACGGCCGGGATCGTGTTGCAGACAGGCGGGGTGGGTGAAAACCAGCATGCGGGCAGGGGTTCCGGTGGGGCGACGGGGCCGGTCAGGCGTGGCGGCGGGTGTGCTGCCACAGCACTTCGCCGTGGCCATCGGCGCGGGCCAGCACCCGGGCCAGCACGAACAACAGGTCCGAGAGCCGGTTGAGGTAGCCGATCGCCTCGGCACGGACCGGCTCCAGGCCGGCCAGCGTCACCGTCTCGCGCTCGGCGCGGCGGACGATGGTGCGGGCCAGGTGGCAGCGCGCGGCCGCTTCGCCGCCGGCCGGCAGGATGAACTCCTTGAGCACCGGCAGATCGGCGTTGTAATGGTCCAGCTGGCGTTCCAGCGCATCGATGTCGGCGGCCTGGATGGCGGCGTGGCCGGGGATGCACAGCTCGCCGCCGAGGTCGAACAGCTGGTGCTGCACGGTGGTCAGCAGGGCGCGCACATCCGCGGGCAGCGCGACCGCCAGCAGCACGCCCAGTGCCGAGTTGGCTTCATCGACCGTGCCGTAGGCGTTGACCCGTGCCGCATCCTTGGGCACCCGGCTGCCATCGCCGAGCCCGGTGCTGCCGTCATCGCCGGTGCGGGTATAGATGCGCGAAAGCCGGTTGCCCATGGCCGCCGCGGCTCAGCGCAGCACGTCCTGGCGCGCCTGCAGCAGCTTGCCGACCTGTTCGGTGGTCAGCTGCAGCGCGGCGGCCAGGCCGACGTAGATCGCGGCGGTACGCAGGTAGGGCACGAACCAGTCGGCGTAGTTCTTCAGCCAGCCGGCCACGCTCGGCTCGGCGACCATTTTGCTGCTCCAGTAGAAGCCGCCCTGGGCGAACAGATGGCAGACCGCCACCGCTGCGACCAGCAGCAGCACGCCCTTGCCCAGCGTGCTCCAGTGCGCGCCGTGGTAGCCGTGGCGCAGCAGCATGCCGCCGGCCCACAGCGAGAAGTAGGCCGGCAGCAGCATCCAGGTGCCGGGCGAGACGCAGTAGTGCTGCAGGTACTGCTGGCCGCTGCTGCTGATCACCAGCACGTCGACCACGATCGCCAACGCCATCAGCAGCGGAAACGCCCAGCGGGTCCAGCTGCGCAGGTAGAAGCCGCCGATGAAGAACACCGCCCAGGAGGCATCCGGGATCGCCATGAAGTGATTGACCCGGGTGGCGGCCATCAGCAGCACGAGCACGGACAGGACGAAGGCGCGTTGGGCGGTGGTGGTCATGGCTGCCACGGGAAGGGGTTCAGCGTTCATTCTAGCGCCTGCTGCGGCAGGCCGCCGCACCCGCCGGCCACGGTCCAACGCTTATCATGGGCGCATGAGTGAACGACATGATGTAGTGATCGTGGGCGGCGGACTGGTCGGTGCCAGCCTGGCCATCGCGCTGGACCGCGCCGGGCGCGAGGTGGGGCTGGTCGAGGCCACCCCGGCGGGCACGCTGCCGGCGGTCTTCGACCAGCGCAACCTCAGTTTTGCCGCGGCCACGGTCAACGCCCTGACCGCGCTGGGGGTGATGCCGCTGCTGGCCACCGCGCCCGGCGCGATCCAGCGCATCCATGTCAGCCGCGCCGGCGACTTCGGTCGTGTGCAGATGGACGCGGCGCAGTACCAGCGGCCCTGGTTCGGGCAGGTGGTGGTGGCGCGCGATTTCGGCGCGGCGCTGGAAACCCGCCTGCAGGCGCTGACGCGGCTGACCCGATACCGTCCGGCCCGCTTCGTGCGGCTGGGCGATACCGTCGATGGCCATCGCCAGGTCGTCATCGCCGACGACAGCGGCGAGCGTTGCCTGCTGGCACGGCTGGTGGTGGGTGCCGATGGCACCCGCAGTGGCGTGCGCGAGGCGCTGGGGATCGGCGTGGACGAGCACGATTTCGAGCAGACCCTGTTCGTGGCGCGGGTGCGCAGCGCGCGCGCCCCTGACGGCACCGCCTACGAACGCTTCACCGACACCGGCCCGACCGCGCTGTTGCCGCGCGGCGACCGCCACTTTGGCGCGGTGCATGGCGTGGCCCGTGACCAGGCCGATGCGGTGTCGGCGCTGGGCGATGCCGCCTGGCTGCAACGCCTGCAGGACGCGATCGGCTGGCGCGCCGGGCGCCTGCTCGACAGTGGCCCGCGCAGTGCCTACCCGCTGATCCAGGTGCTGGCCCAGGCGCTGGTGGGCGAGCGCGCGGTGCTGCTCGGCAACGCCGCCCAGACCATCCATCCGCTGGGGGCACAGGGCTTCAACCTGGGCCTGCGCGATGCGCTGACCCTGGCCGAGCTGGTCACCCAGGCCGGGGACCCGGGCAGCGATGCGCTGCTTCAGGCCCACGTGGCGCGTCGCCAGGAAGATCGCGAGCAGACCATCGCCTTCTCCGGTGGGCTGGCCCGGCTGACCAGCAACCCGGCACCGCTGATGCGGCCGCTGCGCAGCCTCGGCCTGCTGGCGGCCCAAGCCACGCCACTGCAGTCGATGCTGGTCGGCGGGGCGATGGGCTTCCGGGGCCAGGTACCGGCGCTCTGCCGCGGAGCCGGCGCATGAGCCGGCGCGCGCGCGATGTGATCGTCGTCGGCGGCGGCGTGGTCGGGGCGGCCTGCGCGCTGGCCCTGGCCGACGCCGGCCTGGAGGTGACCCTGGTCGAAGGCCGCGAACCCGCAGCGTGGCAGCCGCAGCAGGCCGACCTGCGCGTCTACGCCTTTGCGCCGGACAACGCACACCTGCTGACGGCGCTGGGCGTGTGGCCGACGGTCACCGCCGCGCGCGCCTGCGCCTACCGACGCATGCGTGTCTGGGATGCGGCCGGTGGCGATGAACTGCGTTTCGACGCCGATGCCCTGGGCCGTGAGCAGCTCGGCTGGATCGTGGAAAACGACCTGCTGGTCGACCGCCTGTGGGCGGCGCTGCCGACGGCCGGCGTGCAGGTGTGCTGTCCGGCACGGGTGGAGGCACTGGAGCAGGACGCCGATGGCGTGCGCCTGCGCCTGGACGATGGTCGCCGCCTGGAGGCTGCGTTGGCGATCGCCGCCGACGGCGCCGAATCCACCCTGCGCCAGCTGGCCGGACTGGCCGTCAACCGCCAGGACTACGGCCAGCGCGGCGTGGTGGCCTACGTGGATACCGAGCACGACAACGAGGCCACTGCGTGGCAGCGCTTCCTGGTCACCGGCCCGCTGGCCGTGCTGCCGATCGGCGCGCGTCGCAGTTCGATCGTGTGGACCCTGCCCGATGCCGAGGCCGCGCGCGTGCTGGCGCTGGACGAGGCGGCGTTCGGGCGTGAACTCACCCATGCCTTTGCCGGGCGCCTGGGCGCGATGACGTTGGCCTCCGCGCGCGCGGCGTTCCCGCTGCGTCGCCAGCTGGCCACCGGCTACGTGGCCGGCCGGGTGCTGGCGCTGGGCGATGCCGCGCACGTGGTGCACCCCCTGGCCGGGCAGGGCGTCAACCTGGGGCTGCGCGACGTGGCGGCGCTGCGGGCCCTGGTGCTGGCCGCACAGCAGCGGCGGCAGGACTGGATGTCAGCGCATCGGCTGCAGCGCTGGGCGCGCGAACGCCGCAGTGAAAACACGGTCGCCGCCTACAGCTTCGATGCGATCAACAGCGTGTTCTCCAACGACGAGATGCACCTGACCCTGGCCCGTGGGCGCGCGCTGGGCTGTGCCGGCAAGCTGCCGCCGCTGGTCGCGATGTTCTGGAAGCGCGCCGCCGGGGTGTAACGCCGGGTCAGCCAGCGCCAGCGCCGGGCCGGAACCGGGTGCGCATCAATCGGTCAGCCACCCGGCCAGGTCGGCGCGGTCCAGGCGGCCGCGCCGCTTCACGTCCAGCGCGGTGAACTCATCGGCCAGGGCCGGGTTGGCCTGCGCTTCGGCGCGGCTGATGAAGCCATCGCCATCCACGTCCAGGGCCGCGAACGCGAACCGGTAGTGCCCCACCACGCTCACCGGCTGCACCGAACGCACCGTCACCTGGGCCTCGCCGGCCGGTGCGGCGAGGATCACCTGGTGGGTCACGCGCCCTTCGGACAATGCCTGGGTGCGCACGCTCGCCGGGACCTCGCGCAGCGGTTCGCTGACCGCCGGGGGCGGTGTGTGGACCTGTGCAGAGACCAGCACGGGCAGCAGGCACAGCAGCAGGGTCAGGGCAGGGCGATGGCGCATGAAAACTCCGGGACAGGGCCGGGTCGTGCCCGGCGGGCCGCGCTGATCAGCGCAGCGGCGAGGCCAGCACGGTGATCTCTTCGCGGTCGTGGTACAGCTGCTTGGCACGGACCACCAGCGGCTTGCCGGCCTGTTCCTGGAACAGGTCCAGGCACAGGCGGGTCTCGTCCCAGCGCTTCTTCATCGGCAGCTTGAGGTTGAAGATCGCATGCCTGCACCAGCCGTCGCGGAACCAGGTGGCCATGCGCTCGGCCACGCGGCGCGGCTGCTCGACCATGTCGCATACCATCCAGTCCAGCGGCGTCTCCGGCTGCCAGTGGAAGCCGTCGGCGCGCAGGTGCTCGACCAGCCCGGTTTCCAGCACGTGCTCGCGCAGCGGGCCGTTGTCCACGCTGATCACCTTCAGGTGCTGGCGGGTGAGCACCCAGGTCCAGCCGCCCGGTGCGGCGCCCAGGTCGGCTGCGCGCATGCCCGGCTTGACCAGCAGCTCGCGTTCTTCCGGGGTCATCAGGGTCAGCAGCGCCTCGTCCAGCTTCAGTGCCGAGCGCGAGGGCGCATCAGGCAGCAGCTTCAGGCGCGGGATGCCCAGCGCCCACGGTGCGCTGTCGCGGGTATCGGCCACGCAGACAAAGGCATGACGGCCATCGACAAACACGATGTGCAGGCGCGGCAGGCCGGTGTTGGGCTTGTCGGTGAGCAGCCCGGCCTTGCGCAGCGCCGGCCGCAGTGCGTTGCCGAAGGCGCGGGCCAGGCCAGCCAGCGGCTTGCCTTCGTCCGAGTCCGGATGCTCGACCCACATGTCGCCGAAGCGCTGCTGGCCCTGCAGGGCGGCGATGATCGGGGTGATCCGGTCGGCGGCATCGAGCTGCGGCAGCTCGGCCAGCACCACCAGCTTCTGCCGGGCGAAGATCAGCGAGCGCCACGGCAAGGCCCTGGACAGCGCCGCACCTTCGTCGGTGACGAACACCACGTAGCCGTCGTTGCGCTGGGTGCGCGCATAGCCGGCCACGTTGGCATACGCGGCGCGTTCGGACAGCTCGGCGGCCAGTTCCGGTTCAAACCCCTGGCGGCACAGACACAGCAGGCCGCTCATCGCATCGCGCCCGAAGCGCGGATATCAGTAGTGGGCACCGTTGGTCTCCCCGTACTGGCGCAGCACCGCGCGCGCCGCGTCGCGCTCGATGTCGCGCACGACCTCGATGCCACGTTTGTTGAGTTCGCCGATCCAGTCCGCCGGCAGCGGACCTTCATCGAAGGGGGTCAGTTCTTCCACGTCCTGCGCGCTGGCGCCGATCAGCAGCCGATCGATGCCGGCCCAGATGGTGGCGCCGTAGCACTGGCAGCACGGCTGGGAGGAGGTCGCCAGGGTGATCGGCGACAGCACATCGTTCAGGCGCGGGGTCTGCAGGCGCTGCTGGGCCAGCATGTAGGCCATGTTCTCGGCATGTGCCAGCGAGGTGGTATGCGGGACCACGCGGTTCACGCCGGCGGCGATCACGCGATGGTCGGGCCCAAACACCACCGCGCCGAACGGGCCGCCGGTCTGTGCCTCGACATTCAGGCGCGACAGCTCGATCGCCAGGGCGACCTTGGCGGCATCGTCGGGATAGACACGGCCCAGATCGATCTGGTCGTGGATCCAGGCGGGCAGGGTGAGATGGACTTGCGCGTACAACATCGGGACATGAACCTCTTCAAAGATGGAGCAGACCGTAGATCCACGCCAGGCGTGGATGCTCTCTGCGGTCTGGTGAAACCCGGGCCGCTTACGCCGACCAGGTATCGCGCAGGGTCACGCTGCGGTTGAACACCGGCTTGGCCGCGGTGTGATCGCGGCGGTCGGCCACGAAGTAGCCGGTACGCTCGAACTGGAACGACTGTTCCGGCGCAGCGCTGGCCGCGGCCGGCTCGACATAGCCGGTGACGGTGCGACGCGACTCGGGGTTGAGGTAATCGCGGTAGGTCTTGCCGTCGGTTTCGTCGTCCGGGTTGGGCACCGAGAACAGACGGTCGTACAGGCGGATCTCGGCCGGCACCGCGTGCGCTGCGCTGACCCAGTGGATGGTGCCCTTGACCTTGCGGTTGGCCCCTTCCATGCCCGGACGCGATTCCGGGTCCAGCCAGCCGCGCAGTTCGGTAACCGTGCCGTCGGCATCCTTGATCACTTCATCGCAGCGGATGATGCCGGCACCGCGCAGGCGCACCTCGCCCCCCGGAACCAGGCGCTTCCAGCCCTTGGGCGGGATCTCGGCGAAGTCCTCGCGCTCGATCCACAGCTCGCGCGCGAACGGCACCTCGCGGGTACCGAACGCCTCGTCCTTGGGATGGTTGGAGAAGGTCAGCGTTTCGGCATGGCCCTCGGGCAGGTTGGTGAGCACCAGCTTGATCGGGTCGACCACGGCCATGCGACGGGCGGCCGCACTGTCCAGGTCTTCGCGCAGCGCGCCTTCGAGCACGCTGAAATCGATCAGCGAGTTCTGCTTGCTGATCCCCACGCGCTCGACGAACAGGCGCATCGCCGCCGGGGTATAACCCCGGCGACGCAGGCCCTGCAGGGTCGGCATGCGCGGATCTTCCCAGCCATCCACCAGCTGCTCGGTGACCAGCGCCATCAGCTTGCGCTTGCTCATCACGGTGTAGTTGATGTTCAGGCGCGAGAACTCGATCTGGCGCGGCTTGGATGCTTCGCGCGGCAGGCCGCGCTCGACCAGCGGGGCGGTCAGTGCATCGTCATGGGCGAAGTCCACGTTGTCCACGCACCAGTCGTACAGCGGGCGGTGGTCTTCGAACTCCAGCGTGCACAGCGAGTGGGTGATGCCTTCCAGCGAATCGCCCAGCGCGTGGGCGAAATCGTACATCGGGTAGATCGGCCAGGCGCTGCCGGTGTTCTGGTGTTCGACGTGCTTGATCCGGTACAGCGCCGGATCGCGCAGGTTGATGTTGCCGCTGGCCATGTCGATCTTGGCGCGCACGGTGCGCGCGCCGTCCGGGAACTCACCGGCGCGCATGCGCGCGAACAGGTCCAGGTTTTCCTCAACGCTGCGATCGCGGTACGGCGACGGGCGGCCCGGCTCGGTCAGGGTGCCGCGGTAGGCGCGCACTTCCTCGGCCGACAGGTCGCACACATACGCCTTGCCATCGGTGATCAGCTTCTGCGCGGCCAGGTAATAGGCATCGAAGTAGTCCGAGGCATGGCGCAGCTCGTTCCACTCACAGCCCAGCCAGCGCACGTCGTCCTGGATGGCGGCCACGTACTCGGGATCTTCCTTGGCCGGGTTGGTGTCATCAAAGCGCAGGTTGCAGACCCCGCCGAACTCCCCGGCGATACCGAAGTTCAGGCAGATCGACTTGGCGTGGCCGATGTGCAGGTAGCCGTTGGGCTCGGGCGGGAAGCGGGTCTTGATCGCGGCATGCTTGCCCGTCGCCAGGTCCTCACGGACGATCTGACGGATGAAGTCCCGCTTTTCATGGGCTTCCGGAAGGGCGTCGGTGGGGGCGGCAGTAGGCTCGGACATGGTGCGCGGTCGCAGTCTAAAAGGCAGAAAGACCAACAGTTTAGCCTGTCGGGGCCGCGCCATCGCATTCGCGCTGTCGGCCCACGCGTTGCTGCGCACATCGCGGTCCCCGTTTCACGGTCTCCCAGCCCCCTGCGCTTCCGGCGCCGGCCCCCGGCTCAGGGGGCTCCGCTGCGGACGCTCTCCGGTAGCGCCGGCCGTTGGCCGGCTCCGCACAGGGCCGACGGCAAGAGGAGCCGGCCCGCGGCCGGCACTACCGATCCTGGCGGCGCCGGCCAGTTCCCCGGACGTGTCCGGGCAGGCCTGCGGCGGGTCGGCACGTCTTCAGCCCCGGGGCGTATGCTGGGCGCACGCCCGCCGGAGCCCGCCCATGCACGTGATCTACCAGGCCGACAACCTGTTTGATGCCCATCTGGTCAAGCACGCGCTGGAGGATGCCGGGATCCCGGCGTTCGTGTTCGGCGAGTCGCTGCTGGGCGGCATGGGCGAGCTGCCCCTGTTCGGGGTGCTGCGGGTCTGCGTGCCGGATCTGGCCCGGCCGCAGGCCGAGGACATCGTGGCCCGCCTGGACTTGGGCGGGGCCAGCGACGCCCCCATATTCGACGGAGACGAAAGCGCCGGCCTGTCGCCGGCCTAGGAGACCGCCATGTTGGGAATCGCCAAGGGCTTGTTGGGCATCGGCGCCTTCAAGCAGCGCCTGCCGCGCCCGGAGGAGGCGCTGCCGGGCCGCGAGCACCCGCTGCCGCTGCATAACCAGCACTACGTCAACAGCCACCCGCTCAAGGACGGTTTCGCCGGCCTGCAGCGGGTGCGCGTGGCGATGGGCTGCTTCTGGGGCGCCGAGCGCACGTTCTGGACGCTGCCGGGCGTGTATTCCACCTCGGTGGGCTACGCCGGTGGCTCCACCCCCAACCCCACCTACGAAGAAGTCTGCTCCGGCCTGACCGGGCATACCGAAATCGTCGAGGTGGTGTTCGACCCCGCCATCATCAGCCTGGCGCAGATCCTGCAGGTGTTCTGGGAAAACCACGACCCCACCCAGGGCATGCGCCAGGGCAACGACACCGGCACCCAGTACCGCTCGGCCATCCACGCCACCAGCCAGGCCCAGTACGAGGCCGCGATCGCCAGCCGCGACGCCTACCAGCAGCGCCTGGCCGAGGCCGGCCACGGTGCGATCACCACCGAGATCGTCTTCCCGGCGCCGGAGTACTACTACGCCGAGGACTATCATCAGCAGTACCTGGCCAAGAACCCGAACGGGTACTGCGGCATCGGCGGCACCGGGGTGAGCTGCCCGATCGGAGTGGATGCCTGAGGGGAAGGGGCAGCCGACCAACGGTCGGCTCTACCTTTGGGGTGGGCGGTGACTGAAAAACAAAAGGCCCCGCACTGCGGGGCCTTTTGTCGTCCTCGGACCGGGGCGCTTACAGGCGCTCGCGGATCGTCTGGCGCAGGGCTTCCAGGTCCTTGGCGAATGCATCGATGCCGGTGGCCAGCTTCTCGGTGGCCATCGGATCGGCCGCCAGGTCGGCGGCGAACCGGGCCGCATCGATCGGCGTCACTGCCACGGCCTCGGCCGCACCGGCCACCAGCGTGCGCGGCAGCGTACCGTGGTCGGCATCGAGCTTCTCCAGCAGGTCCGGCGAAATCGTCAGCCGGTCGCAGCCGGCCAGCGCCTCGATCTGCGCAGTGGAACGGAACGAGGCGCCCATCACCACCGTCGGCGAACCGCGGCGCTTGAACTCGGCATACACCCCGCGCACGAACACCACGCCCGGATCGGCATCGATGTTGGCCGGGCTCTGGCCGTTGGCCACGTACCAGTCCAGGATGCGCCCCACGAACGGCGAAATCAGGAACGCGCCCGCCTCGCTGCAGGCCAGCGCCTGGGTCGGGTTGAAGATCAGCGTCAGGTTGCAGTCGATGCCCTCGGCCTGCAGCACGCGCGCGGCCTCCACGCCCTCCCAGGTCGCTGCGATCTTGATCAGCACCTTGCTGCGCGGCACGCCGGCCGCCTCGTACATCGCGATGAACTGGCGCGCCTTGGCCACCGTGGCCGCCGTGTCGTGGGCCTGGTCGGCATCCACTTCGGTCGAGACCCGGCCCGGCACCAGCGTGCTCAGCAGCGTGCCCACGCCCACCGTCAGGCGGTCGGCGACCGCGTGCACGATCGTCTCGCGCTCACCGGCCTGCTCGCGGCCCCAGGCCAGTTCACGCTCGATCAGGTCCGCATACACCGGCAGGTCCAACGCCTTCTTCACCAGGGTCGGATTGGTCGTGCAGTCGACCGGCTTCAAGCGCTTGATCGCCTCGTAATCACCGGTATCGGCTACCACGACGGACAGATCACGCAGCTGGGTGAGTTTGGACGGAGAAACGGTGTTCATTGCGACTCCTGGTACGAAACGGGGAGCCTGCCCGGTGGCAGGCGGAAATCAGGGATGGGGCTGGTTGTGGACGGCCGTCACGCGCAGGCGCAGCTTGCGGCCGCCCGGGGCATCCCAGTCCATGGTCTGGCCGACGGCCAGGCCCAGCAGCGCGGTGCCGACCGGTGCGAGGATGGAGACCTTGCCCTGTTCAACATCGGCTTCGCGCGGGTAGACCAGCGTCAGCACGTGTTTCTCGTTCTGCAGCTCATCTTCGCATTCCACCCGCGAATGCATCATGACGATGCCTTCGGGCATCTGTTCCGGCGCCACCACCGTGGCCCGGTTGAGTTCCTTGGCCAGAGCCTGCGCCGCCGGGGTCTGGCCGACCGCGGGGGATTCGAGCATGGCGTCCAGTCGATCCATGTCGTGGCTGGAAACAATGATGGACGGGGGCAGCCCGCTGGAAGTGGACATGTAAAGCTCCTTGCGATTGATGATGGCCCATGCAAAAGGCGGCGCCTGCTGGCGCCGCCTGGGTTCTATTGTGCTGCCTATCGAAGGAGGATGCGACCCGTGCCGCAACGCCTGCGATGCGGCAGGTTCAGCGACTGCACCGGCGTACCGATCAGACGGTGCCGCGGACGGCCTGGCCGATGTCCGAGTCGCTGCTCTCCAGCGTGAACAACCCTTCCGGCAGGCGCTTGAACTGTTGCGCCAGCTGCTGCAGGAAACCGGTCATCGCCGAGCTGCGCCGCCAGGCCATCGCGATGCGCCGGCTGGGACGGTCATCGCCCTGGAAATCGAGCAGGCGGATGTTTTCCGAGCGCGGTACCGGCGGCTTCACCGACAGGGTGGGCAGCAGGGTGATGCCCACGTCGGCGGCGACCATCTGGCGCAGCGTCTCCAGGCTGGTGGCGCGGAACTCGGACTTCTCGTTGGCGCCAAACAGGCGGCAGACCGCCAGCGCCTGGTCGCGCAGGCAATGGCCGTCTTCCAGCAGCAGCAGCTTCTGGGTGGACAGCTCCTGCACGTCCAGGTGATGGCGCCGGGCCAGCGGATGCTGCCCGGACACGGCCAGCAGGAACGGTTCCTCGAACAGGAACTCGGCGTGCAGCTGGTCGTCCTCCAGCGGCAGGGCCAGCAGCGCCGCATCCAGTTTGCCTCCGCGCAGGCGGGCCAGCAGCTCGTCGCTCTTTTCTTCCACCAGCAACAGCTCCAGCTGCGGGAAGCGCTCGCGGATGTTGGGAATCACATGCGGCAGCAGGTAGGGCCCCAGCGTGGGGAAGATCCCCAGCCGCACCGTTCCGGCTTCCGGGTCGCGGCTGCGTCGCGCCGCTTCCTTCATCTGTTCCACTTCGGCCACGATCGTGCGCGCGCGCGCCGCCGCCTCCACCCCTGCAGGGGTAAGCATCACTTTGCGTGGGGCACGTTCGACCAGCGGCAGGCCGAGTTCGTCCTCCAGCTTGCGGATCTGGGTGGACAGGGTGGGCTGGCTGACGAAACACGCCGCCGCAGCGCGGCCAAAGTGCCGGTGGTCGGCCAGCGCCACCAGGTATTTCAGATCACGTAGGTTCATTTCCTTGGACCTCTACACGGTAATGGACCGGGTGACGACGTGGCTTACCCAGCAGGTGGGTCCCGGCGAGCCGGGACCCTGACGTTTCAGGCAGCTTCGGCGACAACGCCGCTGCTCTTGGGAACGGATGTACGGATCAGGTGATCGAACGCGCTCAGTGCGGCGGTCGAACCGGCGCCCATGGCAATGATGATCTGCTTGTAGGGCACGGTGGTGCAATCGCCCGCCGCGAACACCCCCGGCACGCTGGTCTGGCCACGGTCGTCGATCACGATCTCGCCCCGCGGGGAGAGCGCCACCGACCCCTTCAACCACTCGGTGTTGGGCAGCAACCCGATCTGCACGAAGATCCCTTCGAGCTCGACCCGGTGCGCATCGCCACCGACGCGGTCCTGGTAGACCAGCCCCGTCACCTTCTGGCCATCGCCCAGCACTTCCTGGGTGAGGGCGCTGGTGATGATGGTGACGTTGCCCAGGCTGCGCAGCTTCTTCTGCAGCACTTCATCGGCGCGGAGTGTGTCATCAAATTCCAGAAGGGTCACATGCGTCACGATGCCGGCCAGGTCGATCGCCGCCTCCACGCCGGAGTTGCCGCCGCCGATCACCGCCACGCGCTTGCCCTTGAACAGCGGGCCATCGCAGTGCGGGCAATAGGCCACGCCCTTGTTGCGGTACTGGTCTTCGCCGGGCACGTTCATCTGGCGCCAGCGCGCGCCGGTGGACAGGATCACCGAGCGCGACTTCAGTACCGCCCCGTTCTCCAGGGTGATCGCGACCAGGCCGTCATCGCCGGCCGGGGTCAGCGCGGTGGCGCGCTGCAGGTTCATGATGTCCACCTCGTACTCGCGCACGTGCTGCTCCAGCGCGGTGGCCAGCTTCGGGCCTTCGGTTTCCTTGACCGAGATGAAGTTCTCGATCGCCATGGTGTCCAGCACCTGGCCGCCGAACCGCTCGGCCGCCACGCCGGTGCGGATGCCCTTGCGCGCCGCATAGATCGCCGCCGCCGCGCCGGCCGGACCGCCGCCGACCACCAGCACGTCGAACGCGGGCTTGGCGGCGAGCTTGGCCGCATCGCGTGTGGCCGACCCGGTATCGAGCTTGGCCACGATCTGCTCCAGGGTCATGCGGCCCTGGTCGAACAGCTGGCCATTGAGGTAGACCGTGGGCACCGACATGATCTGGCGCGCCTCGACCTCGGCCGGGAACAGCCCGCCGTCGATCGCCACGTGCTGGATGCGCGGGTTGAGCACCGCCGCCAGGTTGAGCGCCTGGACCACGTCCGGGCAGTTCTGGCAGGACAGCGAGAAATAGGTTTCGAACTTCAGCTCGCCCTCCAGGCCCTGCACCTGCTCGATCAGCTCGGCGGTGGCCTTGGACGGGTGCCCGCCCACCTGCAGCAGCGCCAGCACCAGCGAGGTGAACTCGTGGCCCATCGGCAGCCCGGCGAAGGCCAGGTGGATGTCCTGGCCCGGGGTGGTCAGGGCGAAGGAGGGGGTGCGCTCGGCGCCGTCCCGGCGCACGTCCAGGCGGATCTGCGCCGACAGCGACACCAGCGTGTTGAGCAGCTCCAGCATTTCCTGCGACTTGGCGCCGTCATCCGCGTGCGCCGTGATCTGGATCGGACGGGTGACACGTTCCAGGTAGGTCTTCAGCTGGGACTGGAGGTTGGCATCCAACATCGAAAAACTCCTTGATTCAGGCAAGCGGACGGCGTTGACGCACCCGCCGGGTGCATCCGCGCGACATGGGGGTGAACCGAAGCGGGCGCGTGGGCACCGGCTTGGGTTCACCCCCATTCCCGTCGAAACGGGAATGGGGATGGGGAACGGCTTTAGATCTTGCCGACCAGGTCCAGCGACGGGGTCAGGGTCTTCTCGCCTTCCTTCCACTTGGCCGGGCAGACCTGGTTCGGGTTGGCGGCGGTGAACTGGGCAGCCTTCAGCTTGCGCAGGGTCTCGGAGACGTCACGGGCGATCTCGTTGGAGTGGATCTCCAGGGTCTTGATCACGCCTTCCGGGTTGATGATGAAGGTGCCGCGCAGGGCCAGGCCTTCTTCTTCGATGTGCACGCCGAAGGCGCGGGTCAGCTGGTGGGTCGGGTCGCCGACCAGCGGGAACTGGGCCTTGCCGACGGCCGGCGAGGTTTCGTGCCACACCTTGTGCGAGAAGTGGGTGTCGGTGGTGACGATGTACACCTCGGCACCGGCCTTCTGGAACTCGGCGTAAT
Organism: Stenotrophomonas maltophilia; assembly: GCA_002435595.1. GTDB lineage: Bacteria > Pseudomonadota > Gammaproteobacteria > Xanthomonadales > Xanthomonadaceae > Stenotrophomonas > Stenotrophomonas maltophilia_AC. The sequence continues at coordinate 922 of DJBL01000087.1, read as the reverse complement.
GGTCGGCGGCGTCTTCAATCTCGGTGGGGCAGTTGAAGGTGAACGCGGCCGGCATGAAGATCAGGACGGACCACTGGCCCTTCAGGGTGCTGTCGGAGACCTTGATGAACTCGCCATTCTGGTAGGCGTTGGCTTCGAACGGCTTGATCTGGGTGTTGATGAGCGACATGGATCTTCCTCTTGGTGAAGGGGGTGGGTGAAGCGACCAACACAGGTTAGCGGCTCCGTTCCCATAAGGACAATCCATTGATTGCATCTATGCAATAGCCATACTCTATCGAAACCGGCTGATCCTGGAGTGAACCTGGATCGCCAAACCGGGCGGACGCCCTGTCCCGCCTGGCTGCGGGGCCGCTGCCCGACCCCACACGGCAATAGTCACTGCTTATCCGTGCAATCGCCTACCTGAACAGATTGCGTGCGCTCCCCGCCCCGGGCCGCGCGCGCGAAGGCGGCGGGTGAACCGGACGGGCCCGTGGTTGGGTGCAATACACTGCGCGGCCTGCCCGCCGCGATCGCCCGCCATGACCGCCGTACCCGTCGCCGTCCGCCAGTTGCTTGCCGATGCCGCCGCCGCCCTGCCCGGGGTGGAAGGCCGCCACGAGGCCGAGCTGTTGTTGCTGCACGTGCTCGGGCGCGAGCGCAGCTGGCTGTTCGCCCATGCCACCGATCCGGTGGACGCGGCCGATGCGGCACGCTTTGCCGGGTTGCTGGCCCGCCGCGTGGCCGGCGAGCCGGTGGCCTACCTGGTCGGCCACCGCGGCTTCTGGACCCTGGACCTGGCGGTAAACCCGGCCACGCTGATCCCGCGCCCGGAGACCGAGCTGCTGGTGGAACTGGCCCTGGCGCGGCTGCCCGCCGACACCGCGCTGGCGGTGGCCGACCTGGGCACCGGCAGCGGGGCGATCGCCCTGGCCCTGGC